>NZ_MJKK01000002.1:0-36120 GCF_002138755.1 Campylobacter sp. P0109 | reverse complement strand
TTTGCAATCACTAAACATATAACGCATATCAGTTACATTGCTTACATTCCAATTTTCTATACCACTAAAATCTTTACGCTCACTCTCATAAAATAACTCACTCATATCAGTTATAGCGCTAGTATCTATATCGCCTAAATTTAAACTTCTTGCTATTACTAAACTTTCTAATTCATCTTTTGTTTTTGGATAATATCGTGTTTTATTATTTACTATTTTTCTCTCTACAAAACATATTAGTGGTAGTTGATTAATCAACTTTTGAGATGGTTTGTCTTTCCAACTATCAAGTGGTTGATTGAAATTTATGCAACCATCAAACATCTCACTCATATCAGTTACACTGCTTACATCCCAGTTATCAAGTGGTTGGTTGAAATTATAGCAATTATAAAACATCTCACTCATATTAACTACACTTCTTACATCCCAGTTATCAAGTGGTTGGTTGAAATTATCGCAACCAAAAAACATCTTACTCATATCAGTTACACTGCTTACATCCCAGTTATCAAGTGGTTGATTGAAATTATCGCAACCAAAAAACATCTTACTCATATCAGTTACACTGCTTACATCCCAGTTATTAAGCGGTTGATTGAAATTTCTGCAACCAGAAAACATACTATTCATATAAATTACACTGCTTACATCCCAGCTATCAAGTGGTTGATTGAAATTTTTGCAATCTCTAAACATTGCAACCATATCAATTACACTGCTTACATCCCAGTTATCAAGTGGTTGATTGAAATTTGTGCAACAGCTAAACATCCCACTCATATTAACTACACTGCTTACATTCCAGTTATCAAGTGGTTGATTGAAATTATCGCAACCAAAAAACATCCCGCTCATATTAGTTACACTGCTTACATCCCAGTTATTAAGTGGTTGATTGAAATTTTCGCAACCAGCAAACATATCACTCATATTAACTACACTTCTTACATCCCAGTTATCAAGTGGTTGGTTGAAATTATCGCAACCAAAAAACATCTTACTCATATCAGTTACACTGCTTACATCCCAGCTCTCTATACCACTAAAATCTTTACGCCAACTCTCATAAAATAACTTACTCATATCAGTTATAGCGCTAGTATCTATATCGCCTAAATTTAAACTTCTTGCTATTACTAAACTTTCTAATTCATCTTTTGTTTTTGGATAGTATTGTGTTTTATTATTTACTATTTTTCTCTCTACAAAACATCTTAGTGGTAGCTTATCAATCAACTCTTGAGATAGTTTGTCTTTCCAACTATCAAGTGGTTGATTGAAATTTATGCAACCATCAAACATCTCACTCATATCAGTTACACTGCTTACATCCCAGTTATCAAGTGGTTGGTTGAAATTATAGCAATTATAAAACATCTCACTCATATTAACTACACTGCTTACATTCCAGTTATCAAGTGGTTGATTGAAATTATCGCAACCAAAAAACATCCCGCTCATATTAGTTACACTGCTTACATCCCAATTCTCAATACCACTAAAATCTTCACGCCAACTCTCATAAAATAACTCACTCATATCAGTTATAGCGCTAGTATCTATATCGCCTAAATTTAAACTTTCTGTTCTTACTAAACTTCTTAATTCATTTCTTGTTTTTGGATAGTATCGTGTTTTATTATTTACTATTTTTCTCTCTACAAAATATATTAGTGGTAGCTTATCAATCAACTTTTGAGATAGTTTATCTTTCCAGCTATCAAGTGGTTGATTAAAATTTTTGCAACGGCTAAACATCATATACATATTAACTACGCTGCTTACATCCCAGTTATTAAGTGGTTGATTGAAATTTTTGCAATCATAAAACATACCACTCATATCAGTTACACTGCTTACATTCCAGTTATTAAGTGGTTGATTGAAATTTTCGCAACCAGCAAACATATCACTCATATTAACTACACTGCTTACATCCCAGTTATTAAGTGATTGGTTGAAATTTTTGCAATTTCTAAACATATAACGCATATCAGTTACATTGCTTACATCCCAGCTCTCTATACCACTAAAATCTTTACGCCAACTCTCATAAAATAACTTACTCATATCAGTTATAGCGCTAGTATCTATATCGCCTAAATTTAAACTTTCTACTCTTACTAAACTTTCTAATTCATCTTTTGTTTTTGGATAGTATCGTGTTTTATTATTTACTATTTTTCTCTCTACAAAACATATTAGTGGTAGTTGATTAATCAACTCTTGAGATAGTTTGTCTTTCCAACTATTAAGTGGTTGATTGAAATTTCCAGCGTGATTAAACATATTACTCATATCAGTTACACTGCTTACATCCCAGCTATTAAGTGGTTGATTGAAATTTCCAGCGTGATTAAACATATTACTCATATCAGTTACACTGCTTACATCCCAGCTATTAAGTGGTTGATTGAAATTTGTGCAATATTTAAACATCTCACTCATATCAGTTATACTTGATATATCCCAGTTATTTAATGGCTGATTGAAGCTTTCAGTTCCATTAAACATTCCTGTCATATCAGTTACACTGCTTACATCCCAGTTATTAAGCGGTTGATTGAAATTTCTGCAACCAGAAAACATACTATTCATATAAATTACACTGCTTACATCCCAGCTATCAAGTGGTTGATTGAAATTTTTGCAATCTCTAAACATTGCAACCATATCAATTACACTGCTTACATCCCAGTTATCAAGTGGTTGATTGAAATTTGTGCAACAGCTAAACATCCCACTCATATTAACTACACTGCTTACATTCCAGTTATCAAGTGGTTGATTGAAATTATCGCAACCAAAAAACATCCCGCTCATATTAGTTACACTGCTTACATCCCAATTCTCAATACCACTAAAATCTTCACGCCAACTCTCATAAAATAACTCACTCATATCAGTTATAGCGCTAGTATCTATATCGCCTAAATATATATCTTCATCACAAATCAAATTTTCTAACTCATCTTTACTTTGTGGTGCATATAGCTTAATAGGAAAGAAATACTCCATATCCGCTACAGCTGTAATATTATAATCACTAGCAATACTCTTAGCTATAGAGCTATCTTGACAGATGATACCAGCTATCATATCAATTGGCAAATGCGTAGGTACAAGTGCCTCAGCCATCATTTTATCTCTTTTAGATTGCTTGATGGATTTATTGGCGTGGTTCCAGCCTTTTGACATCACCTCACTCCAGCTGATAAACTGCGTATTTAGCAAGTCGCTAAGCTCATTTGCACATTCATATCTAGCAGCAGTGGCACTAGCGTTAGTAAATATCACCCCATCAGTTAATAGAGCAGTTTTGTGAATTTGTAGGATTATAACCTTGCTTCCATAACTCTTTTGTGCTGAGTATAAGGTGGCGTTGCGTGGGTTGAAATATAAGCTTACATATTCACTAATTGCCTTGCCATATATCGGCTCAGCGTGGGAGCGCTTTGGGTCAGTGGAGATAGCGCTAATGCCGTGGCTCATTATATCGCTTAAATCATCAAGATTGGCAATATAATAGATGTAGCCATTTTTGAGTGGGAGCTTTTCTAGGGTGCTAATTGTGTTAGTTACTTGAAAAATTGCCATTAGTCTGCCTTTGGAATATAAATATAGTATTTTGATAGCTATATTATATCTTTATAAGTTTAAATTTAGCTGGATAATTTAGCGGTGAATTTATTTTAAAGCAAATGAAAATTTTTACAGATATAGTAAAAACTAATTTAGCTACAATCTAACTTCTACAAAAAAACAAGCTAGCTTTGCTCTTATTTTGTAGCACTGATAAATGGCATTGTTTATCTTTTGTGCTACTTGCATTACTATTTATCTACCAAAAAATATCTTTTTTCTTAAAATAAGTTAAATTTATACAAACATACTTTTTACAAAATATCAATACTATCATTTAATCTAATTAAGATAGTGGTAAATTTCACCTATTTACAATAAAATGCAGAGTAGTAAATAATAACAAATTTAAAGCCAAATTTGAGCACCTAAAATCTCAAATTTAGCCTATTAATCAAAATCCGTGTAATCGCTTTAAATCGCTATCTATTGGTTTTTTATTGCCTTTTTCATCTACGCTAACATAAGTTACTTCAGCAGTTGTAACTGGAACACACTCACAAAATCCTTGCGAATTTAATCTTTGCACGACTACTTTTACCACTGTTGTTATTGAAGTTTGACCTACTTGAGTTATTTTTGCATAGCAACTAACAATATCACCAATAAATACTGGCTCTTTAAAAATTACCTCTTTCATCGAGATTGTTACAACTCTTATAGGCGCTAACTCTCTAGCAGCTATAGCCCCAGCAAGGTCAATTTGAGAAAGAATCCATCCACCAAATATATTTCCAGCTGGATTTGTATCGCTTGGCATAGCGACGATTTTTATCCTTGGTTCGCCCATATTTTTCATTATCAAATCCTTAATATTTTTAAATTGAAATTGTAACTTTGAATTATTAATTATAATTAAATTTAAGTTTAAAAAAAGCTATAATTCTAGCCACCGCTTGGGTAGCTAGAATTAGGTTTTGAATTTATTTAGATCATCTTCTAATCTGGTAGATACATCTTTTAGACTAGTTGATACTTCTAAGAATTGATGTACAATTTTAGCATTATTATCAAATGCTTCTACAGAGCTTTCAGACTGATCTAGTAGAGTCTTTATCTTTTTATTAATATCTATAGCCATCGATGATACCTCTTGAACTATCTGCATAGATTCGCTTGTAGCTTTTTGGGTTGATCTAGCTCTATCCATTAAATCATTTGCACTTGTGCTAATAAGTGCAATATTTTTAGCGTTTTCATTAAGCGAAACACCTAACTCCCTAGTAGATTCTATCATATTTTGAGCATTAGAGTTTATACCGCTTAAGGATTCATTGGTCTTTTCAGCTAATATTCTAACCTCTTCTGCCACTACGGCAAACCCCCTTCCCATCTCTCCGGCACGAGCCGCCTCTATAGCTGCATTTAAAGCAAGTAAATTTGTTTGATCAGCTATATCGCCTATGATATCTAATACCTTTTTCATATCTTCGGTTTGGCTAACTACGCTTATTGTTTTTTGTGCTATCTCTTGTTCTTTAGCATTTGCTTCATTTAGATGAGTTACAACTTCGCTAAGAGAGTGTATCATCTCTTCTAACTCATCATAAGATTGTTTATTAGCGCCGGCTGCTTTGCTTGATTTGTCAGTTGATATCTCTAACTCATCGGATATGCTTTTACTAATTGCGTATGACTCTTTGGCTTGAGCTTTTCCTGCTTCTGTGCTATTTAGGAGTATTGAGGCGTTGTCATTTAGCGTCATTGTCTCATTCTCTACACTCTTAGCACTATTTTGAGCTTTTTTGACTATATCTTGAATTTTCTCTATAAATACATTAATATGCTGGCAAGTCTGACCAATCTCATCGCTACTTTTAACTGAAATTCTAGCACTTAAATCGCCATCGCCACTACTTAAATCCTTGGCACGGTTTAATAACTCCAACACTGGAGCAATAACAACCTTGCGAAGTACAACCAAAACAATAATAGCAGTTAAAATAAGTGAAATAGTAAAGATTAAAAAGAACATAACACTCTTATCTCGTAAATCTTTATCCATAGCATTTAATGAGTATGATAAATCCATCACGCCTAAAACATCGTTTTCTTTAGATAAAGCATGACAAGCCAAACATTCGCTCTTAGCAATAATTGGAGTAACTAATCTTAATTGATGGTTATCTTTGGTTTTGATAGTCTCTGTATAATTTTTTGGATTTATAAATTGCTCTTTGATAATATTATCCTTAGGCACCACCTTATCTAATCCAAACCCTTCAGATACAACATCAGAACGATAAATCTTTAAAGATGCTACGCCTTTAATTAAACTTGCATCATGAACTGATTTTTCTATAATTTGTGGGTCGCCTGTATTCATAGCAGTCTGAACTGTTTGAAAAATCGACGAACTAAGCATATTTAAACTATCTTTAGTAATTTGTGTAGATGAACTATTAAATTGAGCTATGATAATAAACTGCATAACTACAAAGCTAATAAATAGCACAGCAATAATACTGAGAACTATTTTCTTACCTATGGTATTAATCATTTTGTCTCACCTTGAATAAAATATAGTGAAATTATACATCTTTAACTCTTACTAGAAGTTTAATAAGATAATTTTCGCCTAAAATAGGCAAACTTGGGTCGAATTTGACCCAAATTAAATTAATGCAAGAAGTGTCTAATGCCTGTAAAATACATACTAATTCCAGCTTTATTAGCTGCTTCTATTACATCTTCATCACGAATTGAACCGCCTGGTTGAATCACATTTGCAACGCCAACACTTGCTGCTATCTCTATACTATCAGCAAATGGGAAAAATGCCTCACTAGCTAATGCGCAACCTTTTAAATCTATACCCATATCATTGGCTTTAGCTACTGCAGCACGAGCCGCATCCACCCTGCTAGTCATCCCCATTCCAATAGCTAAAAGAGTGCTATCTTTGACATAAACCACACAATTTGATTTAGTTAAAGCTGCAATTTTCCACGCAATTTTAAGGTCGTTTATCTCATCTGGATTTGCTGCTTTTGTAGTAACTTGTTTAGCATTATCTACTTCAGCATCGCTTATGCTATCTTTTTCTTGAAATACAAAACCACCATCAATATGTTTAAAATCCCATTTATAGCCAGATGTTACTAAGAATTTATTATTTTGTGTAAAGATTTTAGTGCGTTTTTTATCACTATAAAGCTCTAAAACACCCTCTTCTACATTGGCAGCGATTATAACCTCTATAAATATCTCTTTAGTTTTAAGAGCTAGCTCCTTTGTAAGCGTACCATTTATCGCTACTACTCCGCCAAATGCACTAATAGGATCGCATTTAAGAGCTTTTATATAGCTATCAAGCTCATTTTCTCCAATAGCAAAACCACACGGATTAGCATGTTTGCAAATAGCAACTGCTGGAGCATCGCCAAATGCCGAAGCGATAGCTACAGCTGAGTTTATATCTGTCATATTATTAAAACTTGCTTCACCCTTTAACTGAGTAAAATTTAAACTTAAAAAGCTATCAAACTCATATGCAGCACCTTTTTGATGAGGATTTTCACCATATCTTGTATCAAATACTTTTGAACCGGTTATAAATCTTTTAGCACCAAATCCGCCATTAAATCTCTCATTCATATAGTTAGCTATCATAGAATCATATGCTGCAGTATGCTCATATGCTTTAATCATTAAATCACGTCTAAACTCATAACTAGCACTATCATTCCTAATAGCATTAAGTACCTTATCGTAGTCATTCATATCAGTAACTATTAAGACATCTTTGAAATTTTTAGCCGCACTTCTTACCATAGTAGGGCCACCAATATCAATATTTTCAATAATCTCTTCAAAATCATCTGTACGGATTGTAGTCTCTTTAAATGGATATAAATTTACACATACTAAATCAATACCTTTAATATCGTGCTTACTAGCTTGTTCTACATGACTAGCATTATCTCTTTTATGTAAGATTCCTCCATGTATTTTTGGGTGAAGTGTTTTGATTCTACCTTCAAACATCTCAGGACTAGCAGTAAATTCGCTAACTTCTATAACTTTAATACCATTATCTTTTAGCGTTTTATATGTACCACCTGTACTTAAAATCTCAAAACCTAAAGCCTCAAGTCCTAAAGCAAACTCAACTATACCGCTTTTATCGCTAACACTAATTAATGCTCTCATCTACGCTCCTTATTTAAATTTCGCTTTTAACATATCATATGCTTCATTTATTTGTTGCATTTTTTTAGTTGCTTGAGTAATTATCTCATCACTTTTATCCATCGTAAAATCAGGATGATACTCTCTAGATAATCTACGATAACTAGCCTTAATCTCTTCAAAACTAGCATCTTTTGAAAGCCCTAAAACTTCATATGGATCAATATTAGTATTTTCTTTAGATAAATTTTTAAATTCAGCCTCAAAATGAGCAAAAAGATCCTCTACAATACTCTTATGCAAGCCAAATCCATCGCAAATCTCTTGTAGTATTGCCTTTTCATTGCCATTAAATTCACCATCAATATAGGCTAAATTCATAAAAAATACTATACGATTTATCCAGATTTTTTGGCTAAACCTCATCTTTTGCTTATACTCTTTAGCAATAGCATAAGCTGAGCTATGGCTATCTTTATGCCAGGTATATAGCTCTTTTAAATCATTTCTAACATTAACATCTCCAAGCTTTAAGCATATATCATCTAATAAAAGTGATATATAATTAGCTTCATCTTTGCTTACTACTCCATCGCTTTTAGCAACTTTTGCAGTAAGCATTATAAGATATTTAGCATCATCGTATTGAAGCTCTTGAAGGCTTTGTTTTTTATAGTTTGAATTAGCAAACCCTCGACTAAGCAACCAAAATGCGACAACAAGCCCAATTAAGATTAAAAATATATTCACTATCAATCTTCACTTTTAATAACAGCAGCAAACTCGCTAAAATAGATATTTTGCAGCTCTTTTAAGTCCATTTTAATATCATTAAGAATAAACTCATCACCACCACTTAAGCCAATTTTAATAAACTCAACTCCATATTTTTTAGCTAGCTCTTCAAATTTAATAGCATCTTTAACACCTACTACTGCCCTAGAAAAACTCTCATCAAATACAAAGCGACCATCATCAAATTTAATCTCTCCACTAAAACCAATAGAGCTAACTGCTACCATCTTAGCTAGAGTTATAGCAATACCACCTACTCCTACACTATTGGCAAAAGCTAAAACTCCATTTTGATTAGCCTCAATTACTAAATCCCAAAGTGCTCTTTCTGCCTTATAATCAATCTCCTTTAGCTCTCCAGCGCATAGATTTGCTATAGCTTTCATATATAGCGATCCAGCAAACTCACCAGTAGTTTTACCAAGCAAATAAACACTCACGCCAGCACTATTAAATTCACTATCTAAGCTTTTATTAGCATCATCACCTACACCTACTGTTACAATACTTGGAGTTGGCTGAATGCTAATACCATCAGTTTCATTATACAAGCTTACATTACCACTAACTACTGGAGTATTAAGTGCAGTACAAGCCTCTTTAATCCCTTCGCAGCCATTAGCAAACTGCCACATTACTTCAGGATTTTGTGGATTTCCATAGTTTAGACAATCTGTAATAGCTAGCGGAGTAGCTCCACTCATAGCCACTTTTCTACCACTTGTTGCAACAGCTGCAGCAGCGCCAATTCTTGGATTTACATAATTATATCTAGTATTACACTCCATACCCATAGCAATTGATTTGCCATTTTCTTTTATTCTCATCACAGCAGCACCTAGTTTGCCAGCTTTTTTAATTACATTTGTACCTACAGTTGAATCATATTGATCATATATTAGGCTTTTATTTGCCACATTTAAATCTCTTATTAATAGCTCAAATGCTTCTTGATTACTAATATTTGGCATATTATCTAAATTAATTTTTGCAATTTCATCAAGATATTTTGGTCTGCTAGTTGGGCGATCTAGCATAGGAGCAGCCTCGCTAAGTGGAGCAATAGGCACACTACCAGCTAGCTCTCCATGCCAATATAACTCCATCACGCCAGTATCAGTTACCTCTCCGATAATCTCAGCATCTAAATCCCATTTAGCAAAGATTGCTTTTATCTTATCTTCGCACCCTTTTTTAGCACAGATTAGCATTCTTTCTTGTGATTCACTAAGCATTAGCTCATATGGAGTCATTCCACTCTCACGCATAGGAACTTTATCTAAATACATTCTCATACCGCTACCGCTTCTGCCTGCCATTTCAAAACTACTTGAAGTAAGACCAGCTGCTCCCATATCTTGAATTCCTACAATATAATCGCACTTAAATAATTCTAAGCATGCCTCCATAAGAAGCTTTTCAGCAAATGGGTCGCCTACTTGAACGGTTGGGCGTAGAGATTTATTTTCTTCATTAAAGCTATCGCTTGACATCACAGCACCGCCTAAGCCATCTCTACCTGTTTTTGACCCAACATACATTACTGGATTTCCTACACCTTCGGCTTTTGCGTAAAATATCTCATCACTTTTACAAATTCCAAGACCAAAAGCATTAACTAAAATATTACCATTAAAACTCTCATCAAATGTAGTTTCACCACCTACAGTTGGCACACCCATGCAGTTGCCATAATGGCTAATACCAGATACTACACCTTTTACTAAGTAGCGCTGATGGCGATTAGTTTTATCATCTCCACGAACCTGCCCAAATCTTAAAGAGTTCATACTAGCCTCAACCCTAGCACCCATCGTAAAGATATCTCTAAAAATACCGCCAACCCCTGTAGCAGCACCAGCAAACGGCTCAATAAAACTTGGGTGATTGTGGCTTTCCATCTTAAATACAGCAGCCATACCATCACCGCAATCAATCACTCCAGCATTCTCGCCTGGACCTTGAAGAACCCATGGGGCTTTAGTAGGAAAGCCATTTAAATATTTTTTAGATGATTTATAGCTACAATGCTCACTCCACATTGCAGAAAATACACCAAGCTCAAGTAAATTTGGCTCACGCCCTAAAATCTCTAATATCTTCTTATATTCATCATCGCTAATTTTATGCGCTTGTATCGTTTCTTTATCCATATGTTTCCCCTTTTAAATTTATTTTCCTAGACAAAAACTGCTAAACATTTTATCTAAAATTTCAGAATTTTGGAGTGGTTTTGTAATGCTTCCTATCTCTTTTATGGCTCTATTTATCTCATAAGCAAATAGCTCCAACACTGATTCATCTAAAAGCTCAGTTGCTCTATCAATTGCATTTTTAGCATCTTGGCATGCTTTTATTTGGCGATTTGAGCTTAGCATTATCTCATTTGTATCTTGTGAGTTTAAATATCTCTCAAGTGCAAATTTTAAAGCTGAGCATTCATCTTTTGCACTAAGCAAAATCCCATCAATATCAAGATCAAATTTAAATTCCAAATCAGATTTATTCAATACAAAAATCACCTTTTTATTTAAACTATTGATAAAATCTAAAATAGCTATATCTTCACTATTACTAACTCTTGAGCTATCAAATACACAAATAATTATATCAGCGCTATTAGCAGCTCTTTTAGAATACTCTATTCCTATATTTTCTATATCATGATCACTATGCCTAATGCCAGCGGTATCGATAATGCGTACTAAATGAGTGCCTACTTTTATCTGCTCTTCAATAGTATCACGAGTAGTACCAGGAGTATCGCTAATTATAGCACGTTCATAATTTAAAAGTGAATTTAAAATTGAGCTTTTACCTACATTTGGGCAACCAATAATAGCTACTTTATAGCCATCAATTAAGCCTTTTTTGGAATTTGAAATTGAGATTATGTGATCTAGTTTTGATGATACTTCTTTTAATTTTAGCTTAATTTGCTCCATTATATCAGCTGGCAAGTCATCATCAGCATAATCAATACAAGTCTCAGTATAAGCTAGAGTTGATATTAGTTCATCACGCAAAGTATCGCAAAATAAACCAAGCTCACCACTCATAACTCTAGCTAAAATTTTAGCCGCACCCTCGCTTCTAGCATTTATCAATCCTTGAATACTCTCAGCCTTAGCTAAATCGATTTTACCATTTAGTAGTGCTCGTTTACTAAATTCTCCAGGGTCAGCTACTCTAGCTCCATAAGCTAAAATTTCATCTATAATTAAATTTGCTACAACTACGCCACCATGAGTTTGAAACTCCACAACATCTTCACCAGTAAAACTAAATGGAGCCTTAAAATATATAACAATAGCCTCATCTAAGACATTGCCATCTTTATCTTTTAACTCTTTTAAATGCGCAACTCTAGGCGTTAAACTACCACATATTTTATCAGCAATGCTTAGAGCATCTTTGCCGCTAAGTCTTATAATCGAGATTGCTCCTACTCCATACGGAGTCGCAAGTGCTACAATATTCATTTTTTATGAAAGTCATTTATAACGATAAATTTGCCTTCATCGCTATTTTTAATTCCGACATATTTATCTGGGAATCTATCTCTAAGCTGTTCTAAGGCAATCTTAACAAGAACACCATCAAGTGGCTTAGTTTGAGCCTTTCCAATCAGCTCTACTCTTTCGATTACACCGCTTAAATATGTTGCCATACTACTCTCTTGATTTTTTAAAAATTCAGCTATCTCTAAGCGAATTCCTTTATTATATCTAGCATTTATCCAATTAAATAATAAATATGAAATCGCCTTATATCTATAGCCCTCCTTACCTATCATTAGCGCTGCATCAGCTCCATCAAGTTTGATATATATAGTATCAGCATCATAAATTGAGAGTTCACTTACTTCAATATCAAATGAACTTGCTATAAGTAATTTATCAAGTCCTGCTCTAATTTCTAATAAAATATCATCTTGAGAAGGTTTGTTTTCATCTATTTTATGAAATGAATCAAATATAGAGTGGTCGATATTTAGTACTGGTTTTTTGGCTATTTGTTCTTTAGCCGATCTTACTTCGGCACTATTTTCAGTTTTTAGCTCAGATTGAAGTTTTGGTTCTGATTGAGATTTTAGCTCAGATTTATCTTCACTTTTATTGCTAGTTTCAGCCTTTAATGGTTTTGGAGTATGATGTTTTAGCTCTTTTATCTCTCTTTCACTACGCTCTGGTTTTGATTTTTTAGCCTTTTTTTCAGCCTCTTTTTTAACTGTAACTTCAAAAAGTCCATCTTTTTGAAAAAAACCAAAAAAGCCTTTTCTAGATGGTTTAATCGGAGTAATTTCTAAATTTATAGTAGAGCATCCAAGTTGGCTGGCTGCTTTTATATAAGCAGCCTCTAAATCCTTAGCTTCTATCCTAATGCTCATGGCGTTTCTCCGCTATCTCTTGAGCTTTATGACGAGCAAATATTTTATTTACTACCATTTGTTGTGCTATAGAACACAGATTGTTAATAAACCAATAAAGCGTTAAACCAGCTGGGAATGTAATAAAGAAAAATGTAAATATCAGCGGTAGAAATTTCATAATCTTCTCTTGCATTGGATCGGTAAAATTTGTTGGAGTGATGTGTTGCTGAATATACATCGTAATACCCATAAGTATAGGTAAAATAAAATATGGATCAAGCTCTGCAAGGTCGTTAATCCATAATATCCATTCAGCTCCTTTTAACTCAATAGCATTTAATAAAACCCTATAAATAGCAAAGAAAATTGGAATTTGAATTAAAATCGGCAAACATCCGCCCATTGGGTTTGCTCCATGCTTTCTATATAATTCCATTACATGGGCGTTGATTTTTTGAGGATCTCCTTTATATTTAGTTTGGATCTCTTTCATTCTTGGAGCTAACTCTTTTAGTTTATTCATTGATACCATTCCCTTATATGTTAATGGGAATAAAACTATACGAATAATAATAGTGAGCGCAACAATAGCAAAGCCCCAGTTACCTATAAACGAGTATAGCCAATCAAGTAATAAAAATGCAGGTTTAGCAATGAATGTAAACCAACCATACTCAATAGTATCAACTAAACTTGGTTCAATAGCTTTTAAAGTTTTATAATCTTTTGGCCCAATATAGCCTTTAGCGCTAAAATTTCCAATATTTCTAGCAAAGCTTAAGGTATTCTCATCGGCATCATTTTGAATAAAGATCTCCATTGATCTTTTATTATCATAAAATAGAGTTGTATAGTATCTATCACTATTTGCTAAAAGATCAACACTTCTAAATATTTCATTCCCCTTAGCATCACCATCTTCTATAATCTCTAAACTATCATCTTCTTTGCGTAATAAAACTCCATGAACTGTATATCCATCTACTGCTACAATTGGACGAAATCCAGCAGTGATAAAATACTCGTGATTTGAGTTTACCTTAACATCAATATCATATGATCCATCTGGGTGAAAAGTTAAATTTTTCACTACGCTAAATGAATCTAAATTTTGTGTAAGAGTAATATTGGCCGGGGACTTAGTAGCATCAATTTTATCACTACTTACAGTATAAGCAACCTTAAAGGCTTTTTCATTTATAGCTGTGTCTGAGAAACGAATCTCAAGCGGAAGTGGCGAGCTAGGTTTTAAAAGTGAAATTTGTTCACCATTTTCATTTTTAAATTTAGAATCTTTTAGTGTAAAGTTGCTAATTCTTCCAAGCTCATCAATTGTAGCGCTATAAGTTGCACCTTCAATTGTGGCGATATTTTTACTAATTTGTTTTGGCGCAATAGCTGCTTTATCTATCGTAGAGTTAGCTAAATTAGTAGCTGGTGCACTCTGATTTTGTTCTACTGTTTTATTTGTATCAATTAACGGCTTTGGGGCAAACAACGCATCATAAGCTATAAAAAATAAGACAGATATAACTGTGGCTATTATCAGCCTTTTTTGGGTTGAGAGTTTATCTAACACTTCTTTTCCTTTGATAAGTCAAATGCTTTTATTAAATAAAATTTATCTTTTTTATGCCGAATAAGCCAAAATTTTGGCTCTACATAACTCTGCTTTAAAAATAGATAAGAGGGCGTAAATTTTCGCTTAATAATAGGATAATCTATGCCACCTCTAAAGAGTTGATTGCATCGCAGAATTCTAAGGCTAATGGCAAAAATAGAGGCGACTATCCCGCTGTGGCTAAGCTGCCAAAGAGCATACTCAGAACAACTAGGATAGTATCTGCACGACCTTGGCAATAATGGTGAGATATATTTTTTATAAAAAATAACCAAACTAGTAGCAATTTTCATTAATTTGCGCCTATAAATTTGCAATCAAAATGAACAAAAAGAGCGCTAAATTATCTACTCAAAGGATAAGAGCGCTCATTATCTTATAGAGTCCATCCTTTTTAACGCCCATCTAAAACTCTTGCAAATTTTATCAAAGGGCACCTTATCTGCTCCGCTTTTTGCAATAAAGATATATATACCATCTTTTAGATCACTACTAAGTGTGGAAAATGCAGCACGAAAAAGCCTTTTGACCCTATTTCTTACAACTGCCTTTCCTATCTTCTTACTTGCTACTGCGGCGAATCTACTCGTATCTGACTCTAAAAAATAGACAACTGCTAAATCACAATGCCATTTTTTGGCACTTTGATAGACTCTGCTAAACTCTTTACTATCGCTAATAGAGTCAAATTTATTAATTTTCAATTTAGCTCTTAGGCGGCTAGTCTTGCTCTACCTTTTGCTCTTCTAGCGCTAATTACTTTACGGCCGTTTTTGGTTTTCATTCTAACGCGGAAGCCATGAGTGCGTTTTTTAGGTGTTTTATGTGGTTGATAAGTTCTTTTCATAAACTTTTCCTTTAGGTAAAAATTAAGTTTTGGATTCTACCTAAATTTTACTTAAACTGCTTTGAATTTTTATAAATTTAATTTAGCTATATCTATTTAAATTCAATCTAAAGCAAATTACGCTAAAATCAAGAAATTTATTTTGGAATTTAAGATGATACTTTATGATCAAAACTATGAAATGATTGGTATTAGCAGCGAAGGACTTTCGCTTTTTGGCTTTTTAACTCCAGAGGATTTTTTTAGGAGTTGTAATGATATTAGTGACTATTTTTTAGAGACTAGTCCGCTATATAATGCTAAAAATCACTACATAGACCTAATAATCTCTCAATCTCAAAGCAATATCCAAGATATGCAAATTAAGCTTGATAATGGCGATATAATGAGTGTAAAAATCGCTGTAGAGGTGGTAAATTTAAAGGATGTAAATGAACATTATTACAGTGTTAAATTATTATTTGATGGAAATCGTCTATCATATGTTAATGATAAAAATAGATGGCTTTGGGATATTTTATATATTAGCCGTTTAGATGCAACCGAATTCAAGCGTAGAATGCTAGAATTTACCCAATTTGCCCGTCAAAACTATGAAAAATTATATGAAGCAAAACTATTACTAATTGATGCAAATGATACTATAAGAGAGCTTGCCCAACTAGCAACAAAATTAAAACTAACCGAATTTTGTGAAATCTTAATTAATATTCAAGCAACTAGCGATGAACAGCTACTAAATGATGAATTTTATAAATATACTAATTTTATAACAAATATAGAAAATATAATTCAAAGCGAGATGCAATGAGATCATACTTTAGCTTACTTGGAATTTTACGCTTAATTGCAACATTGCCACTATTTGTAATATTTTTGATATCTAGTTGGTATCTAATTTTTCAATATAATCTTAGTATGAATTTAAAAGAACTACGCCATGAATTTTCAATTGCTTTAGATCTTGCCAATCTCTCAAAAGAGTTAGATAAAGAGATGATAATCAATGATACTAATAGCAAAAATGTCAATCGGCAAATTACTGACCATACAATAGAACATATCAAACAGTTACATAGTAACGAACTAGGCTTAAACGAGATTTTAAACCGCTTAGAGTCCTTACCTCAAATTCGCTACACGCTAGATGATGTAAATTTAAATAACTCCGAAGTTTTAAGCTACTTTAGAGATTTAAACTTGCTGATTAAAAATGAAATTTTTAACCTGAGGGAACATGATCTATCAAATAGGCTAAATCTATTTATTTTTACATTTATATCCTCTTATTCTAATAGCATTTCAATTAGTGCCAAGCGTGATTTGGTAGCTAATATCATTAATCACAGAGCACTTAATACACAAGAGCTTTTATTATGGCTAGATTTGATTAGAAATAATGGATTAAATTACGGCTATTTACCTGATAGTTATGCAAAAAAACAGATAGAAGCGATATTTAAAAGCCAAAATTATAAGCAAGCTATAGACAACTTAAGTACTTTTACAATAGAGTTGATTAAAAATGGTGAACCAAGTATTTATTTAGCACAAAAATATTATGATTTAATCAGTGATGAATTAGAATTTTCATATCAAATACAAGATGTAATCAGTTCTCAAATCAAAACTGAGCTAGATGAATTTGAAAAAGATTTATGGATAGATTCTATTTTGGCTTTTATTGTTTGGATTATTAGTATAATTTTATCACTAGTATCATACTATACTAAAAACTATATAAAAGCCAATATTGATAACCTATCAAAAATTATCGATAAAATCAAATCCGTATCAGCTACCAACCCGCTAGAATCTACTCAAACTGCAACTTTAGAAAATGGTCATAAAATTATAAATGAAGCCTTAGATAAAATAATCGCTCAAAAAAATATCGCCCAAAGTGATAGCCGCTCTAAAACAGCATTTCTAGCTAATATATCTCATGAGATTAAAGCGCCATTAAATGGTATTTTGGGCTTTAGTGAGCTATTAAAGAGCCGCTCACTAGGCAAAGATGAAAAAGAGTTAATTGATATAATCGAACAAAGTAGCCAAAACCTACTAAAAGCTATTAATAACATCATAAATATGGCAAAAATTGAAGGTGGAAATGTCGAGCTTTATGAGAGTGATTTTAGCCTTTATACTCTATTTGATGAGATTATTAACTCCTACTTTAATAGACTTTTGGCTAAGAATTTAACCTTAACCTACTACATCGATCCAGAATTGATGGTAACTGTCTTTAGCGATGAAGACAAAATTAAACAAATCGCTATAAATCTAATCGATAATGCTATTAAATTTACCCAAAGTGGCGGACAAATTACCGTGTATGTAAAAAAATTACAATCCACAAATGGTAATATTAGCTTTAGCTTTATGGTTAAAGATACTGGAATTGGTATTGCTCAAAATGCTTTAGGCAAGATTTTTGATAACTTCTATACCAATGAAAATGCAACTAAAACATATGGTGGAACCGGTCTTGGGCTTAGTATTATTAGCCAATATGCTAAAATGCTAAATAGTAAAATTAATGTCAAAAGCCAGCTAAAAATTGGAAGCGAATTTAGTCTAGATCTAACCTTAAAACTCCACTCAAATGTAGATAAAAGCTATGCAAATCTTTTTAAAGGTTCAAAAGTTTCAATCATTCCTGAAGGAATAAGTGATGATAATTTAAAAATTATAAATTTATATTTAAACTATCTTGGAGTTATAGTTGAGCCAAATTTAAGCCCAGCAATTGGTAAATTTAAAAATGAAAAAGATTCAAAAGATATCGAATTTAGCGATCTTAATCACGGCTTTAGTCCTAGCTTAATCTCGTTAATAAATGCCTTGTTAAATAGCCTAAAATCAACTCAAAAATATGACCTAAAAATTCTAATAGGCACAAATGATAAGAGTAAAAAAACAAAAGAGATGTTTGAAGAAATTTGTACCAGTGTAGATGTAGTAAATGATGGTAAAAGCTTATATGAGCTTACTTTAATTAACAATTATGATGCAATTTTTACAGATATTGCACTAGATAAACAAAATGCGCTAATTGCTGCTACAAATATCATTAGTACTCAAGATGAAAAGGATATCGAACGAACACCGATAATTGCAATGTTATCAAGTTCTAAAGAGCAAATTAATAAAACAAACTTGCTATTTGATTATTATCTACAAAAGCCGCTTTTAAAATCGCAAATTATCGAAATCTTAGCGAGTATTGGCAATAAAGATCCACTTAATGCATTAGATGGCACAAGAGATATTTTATTATTTAAAAAGAGCAAAATGGAAAATAGAATTTATCACGCTGTACTATCAAAAGTATGCCATACGATAGATACTGTCGATTCATTTGATGAACTTGAAGAGGCTACGCAAAATAGAGCATACAAGTTGGTTTTAATAGATTATACAGCAAGCTTTTTTGATGCTAATAGAATTTTAAATATTATCAAAAATAGCTCCCAACTGCATAATTTTGAGAGTAAAGTCGTATTATTTATCGAACCAAACAGCAAAATCCCAACACAAATTCAAGCCCAATTTACTCAGCTAATTAGCACAAATATTAGTAAATCTAACTTAGAAAATCAGATAAAAGAGCTAATCCAATGACAAAACTAAATATTTTAGCAATTGATGATGATATAATAAGCATTAAGCTTTTAGAGCTGATTTTATCTGATAATTTATATATCTCTAGCATTACTACAGCAAGTGATGGGCTTGAGGCTATGGAAATTTTAGAGAGGCGATTTGATATAAATTTAATACTTTTAGATATCTATATGCCAAGATTAAATGGTTTTGAATTTTTACATAATTTTAAAAGTCGTAAATATCTCCAAGATATTCCAATTATCGTAATTAGCACTGATGCAACTCTTCGTCAACGGACAATGGAGCTTGGAGTACTTGCATTTCTTGTAAAGCCAATTAGTAAAAAAACGCTAGGTAAATTAATCAAGCAAGTTGCCAATAATTCAAGCTAAATTTAACTCAATTTTCTTACCAAATCCTAAGGTATTATCTGTAAATTTGAGCCACTTTAACTCTATTTTATATAAATTCAAATTCATTAGCTTAGCATAAATAAAGCGTGATATATATGCATTTTTCTCCACTTCATTATCTACTAGATATATAGACCCACTCGCTTGAAGACCCTGGATTTTGCCAACTATTTTTGTTTGCAAGGCGATATTTATAAAAACCCTACTATCATTTTGAATCACTTTAGCATGATAGCTATCATCGCCAAAAGCAACAATAATTAAATTTGGCTTTAAAAAAGCGTAAAAACAACTACATAGATATGCGCCACTTTTCCCATTTACTCCAAGGGTTAAAATATGCTGACTATCTATAAATTTAGCTATTTTTTCATCCATTTTTCATCCATTTTGGCACTATTTTTGCTTAATTTTAGCCAAATTTGGCTTAAAATATATCGCATTTTAACCGATATACTATAAAATTTTAAGGATTTTCAATGATTACAAACAGCTACGCAAACGCTTCATATAATGCGTTTAACTACTCGTTTAAAACTAGCTCTGGCGATACCATAAATCTTGCGATGTATGATAATAAAGAGTTAGCCTACTCAAGCAAGAACTCCAAAAATTCAAACGAACAAAGCCTAAATCTACGCCATGCATATGGGTATAAATTTGAGCTAAATAGTCAAAATGGTATAAGTGAGCAAGATAAATTAGAGATTGCAAAAGCGTTAGAAGAACTCCGCCCAAAAATTGATGATTTTATGAAACATATCAAAGAAAATGAACCTTTTAGCGATGAAACTATCTCAAATATTGCAAATTCACTCAAAAAAGAGTTACCAAATTTAAATAGCGATGATGCTAAAATAGAGTTAAAAAGTTCACTTTTAGATATGTTTGATGAGATGCTAAAAGAACATAAAACTAAAAATAACAACTTAAATAAATCTCTACTAGAACAGACTCAAAAGCTATTTGAAAATATGCTAAAACCGCAAAATAATCTAAATTATTATGCATAAGCTTGCTACTTTAGCAAGCTTTTTTAGGCCAAATTTCATATATAATTAAACAAATTTACTGTATAATCTTAAATTTAAAATTTTAAGGCGTATATTATGATGTATAGAAATTTAATAAAAGAGATGTTAAATCTCCAACAGCAATTAAATGATGATACTAATGGTATTGGCTGGGAGATGGGGCATACTAAAGATGGTAAATTAATTAGCTGGAAACGTTGCATTTATATGGAGTGTGCTGAGCTAATTGATAACTTTGCGTGGAAACATTGGAAGGCTATAAATTCTCCACTAGATGTAGACAATGTTGCTATTGAAATTGTTGATATTTGGCATTTTATTATGAGTCTTGGACTAGAGAAGTATAAGATAAATTCCCTTGGCGATATTGATAATTTAACTGATGATATAGTATCAACTAGTGGATTTAATGAGTTTTGTAAAGAGCCATATAATATAAAAGAGTATAGTATCTATGAAATTATAAACGATACTGAGCTAATTATAAATCGCTGCAGTGGATTTAATATAAATTTCTTCGACCTTTTAAGAGATTATTTTAGGGTTTCATTAAAATGTGGAGTAAATTTACAAAAGCTATTTAATATCTATATTGGCAAAAATGTTTTAAATAAATTCCGTCAAGATCACGGCTATAAAGATGGAAGCTATATAAAAATTTGGAATGGTGTAGAGGATAATGCTGTAATGAATGAAATTTTACAAAATGGCGCTAGTAGCGTAGATGAAATTTACGCTAAACTTAAAACTGCCTACCAAAATATCAAATGAATAGTATAATCAAACGCTCGCTGAGCGACTTTTTAACTTTTAGATTTTTAGCACTTTCATTTTTGCCGCTTTTTATTTCACTTGGAGGCTTGATTGGGTTAGTGATATATTTTGGCGGTGATGTTTTTAGCATTTTAGCCCGTCCTAGCATTGAAGCATATGCTAATGGAGATGGATTTATAGCGTGGCTTTTATCTCTTAGCGTTGTGCAGTTTATGATAACTTCATCATTTTATATAATTAGTATATTTTTAGCTATTTTATTAAGTGTAGCAATTGCAGGTATTATAACTGGATTTTTAACACCATATGTAGTTAAATATATAAACGATAAGTATTATGGCTATAACTCAACTCCACTACCTAGTAATATGCATGTTTTTAAGCTAATTGGTATTACGATTATTAAATTTATTCTAATATTTTTAATATGTATACCCCTTTTATTTATTCCTGTGTTAAATTTATTTATTCTAAATTTACCATTTTTTTATCTATTTTATCGCTTAATGCTCATTGATATAGCTAGTAATACTTCTGATAGCTTAATCTTTGAAATAGATATGCAAAAAGGTGGTGGGGTTAAATTTTTTAGCGCTTCAGTACTATTTTATATTCTAACATTAGTGCCATTTGTTGGACTATTTTTACAGATATTCTTTGTAATATTTTTAAGTCATATATTGTTAGAGAAAAATTCAAGAGGATTTTAATGAAAAATATTCTATTTTTTGGTTTTATTGGTTTAACCTGCGTATTAATGCATCTTAGCCAAAGCTTTCTTACTATTATTTTTGGAATTTGTATATTTTTATATGCTATGAGTGTATTAGAAAAAAGTTTTTCTATGATGGCAAGTCTAGATAAATTTTTAAAAAAAATGACAAAAAGAAACTTCCAAAGCTTTTTATTTGGTGCAGTTAGCGCTACAGTAATGCAATCAAGCGGCCTTGTTAGCGTTCTTGCAATATCATTTTTAAGTGCTGGGCTAATCACATTAGCCTCAGGTTTAGCTATCATTTATGGAATAAATTTAGCCACTATTACTACTGGCTGGTTTTTGGCTGGTTTTGGTCTAAAGGTAAATATCGCTGCTTACTCTATGCCTTTAATAGTTATAGGTATGTTATGTATGGTAAATAAAACTGAAAAAATTAAAGGTTTTGGATATTTTTTATTTAGTATCGGTCTTTTATTTCTTGGAATATCTTATATGAAAGGCGGCTTTGATCATATCAAAGATAGCATTGATCTATCGCAATTTGCGATGTCTGGAATGGCTGGGTTGATTATTTATACCTTTGTAGGAATTATAGTTACAGTATTAATCCAAAGCTCGCACGCATCTCTTACTCTAGCTTTAGCAGCACTAAGTGCAGGACAGATAACCTATGATAATGCTATTGGTATTGCCATTGGCTCAAATGTCGGCTCAACTGTGATGGCAATTATTGGCTCCTTAAATGCAAATATGGAGGGTAAAAAGCTCACTGTTGCTCATGTGTTATTTAATGTAACATGTGCAATTATTAGCGTTATACTAATCGTACCTTTTATGTATATTACTGATGTAACTAGTACATATTTTGGAATCGCAGATGATGATTACACTCTTAGACTAGCAGTATTCTTATCATATTTTAACGCATTAGGGGTTATTATATTTTACCCGCTTATTCCATTTATGGAAAAACTTTTAAATAAATATATGAAAGACTCAAGCAAAAGAAGTAAAATCGATAGTGCTAAATATCTTGATGAGAAATCTTTGCAATTCCCTGATAGTGCGCTTGAAGTACTTGGCAAGGAGCTTTTACATCTTTATTCTAATGCAAACTCCATTATAGCTAAAGCTATTAGCATAAGTAACAGCGATATCCAAAATAGTGATATTTCAGCAAAAGATATAATAAAGCTACGCCAAACTCCAATTAAAATGGATTATGATGAACTATATAACAATAGATTTAAAGAGATTTATAGTCAAATCATCGACTACGCTATATTAGCTGGAACCAATGCAAAACCTGAACAGTTAAGTAAATTTATGGATATTAGACATGCAGCACTAATTATGGCTGAGACGCTAAAGGATATGAAAAATACTCAACCAAATGTCTTTAAATATATCACTAGTTCTAACCAATATGCCAAAGAAGAGTATGATAGATTAAGAGTTGAGATGTTAGAGTGCCTTCGCATTATGTATAATATTGCAAGCATTAAAGATATAGATGAATTAGAAGCTCAAATAAAAAATCTACGCAAAATTTACAATGCATATGATAGTGAGTTTAACTTTGATGTGCTAATCATAAATAAAAAAATTACCAATAAAATGGCAACTTCTCTTATGAATGATACGGCACTGATGAAGAATATAACTAAAGGTATGCTAAAGGTTGCTGAGATGATATTTGCACATCATCACAATCAATCATTAAATGAAAGTATAACTGCGTGATAGAATATGATAAAGCGTCCACATAATAAATATAAAAAAGTTAGAAATAATGTCGAACAGCCTTTAATGCAGTGTAAAAAAGAGCAGTTTGTTTTAAAGATTTCACTAGCTTGTGCTGTAGTGCTAGCAGTTTTTGGAATTGCTTATGGAATTTATATTGGTTCTAAGGCAATTATTTTTGATGGATTAGTAGCATTTTTATCAATTATCTTAATACTACTTAGCGTTATCACATCTAAATTTATATACAAAGAAGATGATGATACCTTTCAGTATGGATATATGCGCTTTGAGCCAATGGTAAATCTATTTAAAAGCCTAATTTTACTCTTGTTATGTATGTATGCGATGGTTAATGGAATTCAGGCGATTTTATCTGGTGGATATGAAGTTGAATTTGATAAGGCTATGCTTTACTCATTTTTCTCTATGATCTTATCTATTGGAATTTGGCTTTTTACATCATATCAAGCCAAAATTTTACAATCTCCTTTAATCTCAGTTGATAGTCTTGAGTGGCTAATTGATAGTGTGCTATATCTAGGTGGATTTGTAGTTTTTGGAACAGTTTGGCTATTTGATAGAGAGAGCCAATCAGAATGGGCTAAATACCTTGATCCAGGGCTTTTAGTAGTACTTTCAATGATTTTAGGTGTTATGCCACTTAAGGTTTTTATAAAAAATTTAGCCGATTTGGTGATGGTTGCACCAAAAGATATGGATGAGAAGATAGATACCCTACTTCAAAATATATCCAAAAAATATAATTTTAGCGACTATGATACGCATGTAGCAAAAAGCGGAAGATTTTTTATGATTGAGGTAAATATCTTAATGGGAGAGTCATTTAAAATTCAAAATATAGATGAGATGGATCTAATCAGGGATGAGATAGAACGAGGGCTTGAGATTCCAAGCTATAAAATTTGGCTAAGTGTGAGCTTCACTAAAAATCCAAAATGGCTTTAATCAAATTTAGCCTTTTTATTAATCATCCACCAAAGAATAGAAAATTGTAAATTTGGCGCTTTAACCTTACTCTCATCATATATAAAGCTTAGAATCTCATCACGCTTTATAAAGATTAGTTCTATCTTCTCATCATCAACGCCGCCACCACTTGAAACCTTCATACTCTCATCAATCTCACCATAAAATAGCGTTTGAGCATTCGCTCCAAATCCAAGAGCAGTAAAGCTACTAGTCACTCTCTCAACGCTACCAACTCTATATCCAGTCTCTTCTAGAATCTCTTCAATTATCGTAGCTTTGGTATCTAATCCCTTATCCATAATCCCAGCACAAAGCTCATATGTAAGACCGTTTTTGATTGGAGTTTGATTTTTATCTTGATAGTACCATACAGACGGACGAAACTGCCTAACAAATAAAAATGAATCAAATTCCCTATGATATAAAAGGCAACTTACGCTATCATGCGCCTCTACGCAATCCCAGCGTTTATCCTTGCCATCTTGAGTATATAAGATACTAAAAGGCTTTACAAATTTTGACTCTTTTAATGGTATAACCCTTAAATTACTTATAGTAAAATCCATGTTGCTAATCCTAAAAATACAAAAAATCCTATAATATCTGTCGCTGTAGTTAAAAACACAGTACTACCAACAGCGGGATCAAGCCCTATTCTCTTTAAACTAAGTGGGATAAATGTCCCTAAAAATGCTGCCATAATGATATTAGCCACAAGTGCTATTGCTATGACTACTCCAAGCATCGGCTTATCAAACCAAAGCCCCACCAAAATACCTAAAAACAGAGCAAAGATAAGAGAGTTAAAAATAGCCATTATAATCTCTTTTTTAAGCACTACCCAAAAATCCCCAATCCCTATCTCACCAAGAGCCAATCTCCTTACAGTAACAGCTAGTGTTTGATTGCCAGCGTTACCACCCATACTAGCAACTATTGGCATTAATACTGCAAGCGCTACTAAACTCTCAATAGACTTTTCAAAAAATCCAATCACAATAACACCCAAAATCGCCGTGATTAAATTCACAAACAACCAAGCTGCCCTAGCACGGCCAGTCTTTACTAATCCCTCTTCTTCAGCATCATCATCAACCCCTGCTAGATTATAGATTTGCTCAGTTGCACTCTCTTCCAAAAAATCGTGAATATCATCTGTTGTGATACGACCAAGTAGCACACCAGCTCTATTAGTCACAGCAATAGCACTCAAATCATAATCCATAATAATATCCACAGCTACTTTAATATCATCACTATCAATAGCAAAATGTGGTTTAAATCTCTCCTCATCTTCGCTCACTATTTGGCTTAAATTTAGATTAAAATCATATGTTATAAGATCCTCAAGAGCAATTGTGTGCTTTAATACCCCTTCATTATCCACAACAAACAAAGAAAATACATTTTCTATCTTATCTTCTTGTTTCATTATGCGAAATCTAGCTATAGCACTACTTAAACTCTCATCTAATCTAGCACTAAATAGCTCTGTTTGCATATATGCACCAGCTTCGTTATCTTCATAATTTATAAGCTTGCTAATCTCTTTTTGGCTATCTATTTCAAGTGAGCTAAAAAGCTCTTTGGCCTTCTCTTCATCTATCTCTTCTATAGTTTGTATAAGGTCAGTTGCGTCATCGCTTTCTAGCTCATCGATTGCTTCAGCTATCTTGTCATTTGGGAGATTTTCTATCACATCTCGCAACATATGCTCAGGCATCTCCATAGCTGCTTCACCAAGAGTTTGCGCATCAAGCTTTTCTAAATACTTAGCATACTCATCTTCATCATGAGTTTTTAATATCTTTAAGTGGCTTGCGATATCAGCAGCACTTAGCTCATTTTCTTCTATAATGTGTTTTTGGAGTTGCTCTTTGGCCTCTTCTAAATTTGAATTTGGCATGATTATATCTCTGTTATATTTGATATATCTTCAAGCGGTGCTTTGTTTATATGATCTTTGAAACTAGCTTGAATTTGGTTATTTAGGCTATCTTTTAGCTTGTTAAATTCAATTTTTTGGTTTTTATTTAGCTCGGATTTTGTGATTTTGACTACAGATTCTGGATTTATAGCGTTGCCATTTTTGTATAATCCCAAGTGTAGATGCGGTCCAGTGCTTAAACCAGTGCTTCCTACATAGGCTATTAACTGACCTTTTTTTACTTTTTTACCCTTTTTAATACCTTTAGCATAACCATTTAAATGCGCATAAAGTGTCATATATCCACCTGAGTGCTGGATAGTAACAGTCTTGCCATATCCGCCTTTATTACCTACAAAGCTTACCATGCCATCACCAGCAGCGTAAATTTTTGTCCCTCTTGGCGCAGCATAATCAGTACCTAAATGCGCTCTATATCTTTTTAATACCGGATGAAATCTTTTAGGATTAAATCTTGAGCTAATTCTAGCATTTGGCACAGGCTTAATCAATAAGAAATTTTCAAGCTCTCTTCCATTAGGATCATAAAACGCATCATTAAATTTATATATATAATTTGGCTTTCCCCTAGTCTCTATCATAGCAACTTTGATATTTGGCTCGCCGATATATTTACCTAAGCGCTTTTTACGCTCATATACTATAGCCAGTCGATCGCCCTTTTGAAGCGTTTTAAAATTTACGCTTCCACTAAAAGCTTTATTAAACGAATTAGCTAGTGCTTCATCATTTGTTGCTCTTTTTATCTCTCTATATGGAGAGTCATTTATCTCTACATTTAGTACAAAATTTTCATTTTCATAGACAATTGGGATAAAATCTAGACTATAATGGTTATTAAAATCTTTAAAAACATGAATTTGAATCTCATTGCTAATAGGTAATAAAATTTGACTAATATTATTATTCGAATCACGCAAAATTTGAAATTTCGTCCCAGCGCTTAACTCACTAGCTAACTCTTTATCCTCGCCTGAGAGATTATAATATATAGATAATGGTATATTATGTCTCTCTAAAAAGGTTAAAAATGTATCGCCTTGCGGCCATGTCAGCTCTTCAACACTTGTGGTTACTGCATGTAAATTCATAAAAGCTAAAATAGATAAGATAAATTTTTTCATCAAAAACCTTAATAGAAGCAGATTAATACTGTAATTATAACTCAAAATTATTTACACATTGCAAACATTTACCCAAACTAAGATATAATTATGGCCAAATTTATAAAAAGTATCAAAAAGGGGATGCAATTGAAAAAAATTATAGTTTTAATCTTTGCTATATATTCATTTAGTTTTGGAGCTAAATTTGATCTAAAACCAAGCTACAATCTAATTTTAAATACTACTCAAGGTGGCGCTACAATTATAGATAATAATAGCTTTATAGTTGGCTCAAGTGGTGTTGTGTTGCACAAATTAAAAGATGGCAGCAAAACCATAATAGCTAGGGCAGTTGTAACTAGCAAAAAAGATGGCTATGCAAATTTAAGATTTGAGCTATTTGACCAGCTTAAACAAACAGCACTTCCACTCCCTACTATCTTGCCACAAGCTGGCGATGAAGTAATTTTAAATTTTATGTATAATAGATCTTTAATCGTAGTCCCAAACAAAGAAATTTATGATCAAGTTACTAAAGCTTTTAGTAATATTGATTTTATTCATCCTGATATTATAGCTGCTTATTTAAGCTATGAGTATAAGCCAAACCCAAGCCGATCTGATTTTCGTAAAATGTGCGCACAAAATGCAGCCGGACTTATATTTATAGCACTTGATAAAGAGGCTGTTTTTGCTGATTGTGGTAGTTTTGAAATTTTGCAAAGCTTTAAAACTGGCAGTGTAGATTATTATGAAGTACCATTTTATACAAGAATTAAAAATATAGATACAGTATTTTGGAAACTTGATGGTGCTAAAATCGGCAATTATGACAAATATTACAATAAGCTTTTAGCTAGATAAGGGGATAAGTATGGATTCTAAACATATAAAATATTTTGAAAATTTAATTGGTCAAGATAATGCCAAATTTGACAAAGCCCATCAGATAGCCTACTGCTATGACGCAACAAAAAAGCGATATGAACCAGATGGTGTTTTATTCCCAAGAGATGAAAATGATGTAAGTGAAATTTTAAAATATTGTAACGAAAATAAGATAATAATCGTCCCAAGGGGCGCTGGAAGTGGATTTACTGGTGGCGCCCTAGCTAGTGGTGGCGGAGTGGTGCTAAGCTTTGAGAAGCATATGAATAAAATTTTAGAGATAGATATGCAAAATATGGTAGCCGTAGTCCAACCAGGCGTGATAAATATGGATTTACAAAAGGCTGCATTAGAAGTGGGGCTATTTTATCCGCCTGATCCTGCTAGTGAAAATTATAGTAGCATAGGTGGCAATGTCAGTGAAAATGCCGGCGGAATGCGTGCTGCGAAATATGGAATTACCAAAGATTATGTGATGGCTTTGCGTGCTGTGTTGCCTAATGGACAGATTATAAGAGCTGGTAAAAAAACGATAAAAGATGTCGCCGGATATAATATAGCTGGAATTTTGATAGCTAGTGAAGGTAGCTTAGCAGCAATTACTGAAATAACTCTAAAATTAATCGCCAAACCTAAATTCAAAAAGACCGCTATGGGGGTATTTCCTAGTGTGAATTCAGCTATGAATGCTGTGTATAAGACAATGGCCGCTGGTGTAACCCCTGTGGCGATGGAGTTTTTAGACTCTTTAAGCATTAAAGCAGTTGAACAAAAATTCAACAAAGGCCTACCAACTGATGCTGGAGCGATATTAATTAGTGATGTGGATGGACCAAATTTAGATGTAATTGATGGAGATTTAGCAATTATCAAAGATTGCTTTATGCAAAATGGAGCTATAGATTTCAAAGTAGCAAAAGATGAACAAGAGAGCGCTGATATATGGTTTGCTAGACGCAACTGCTCTCAAGCAATCACAATGTATGGCAGCCTAAAACTAAATGAAGATATCACCGTCCCACGCTCTAAGCTACCTGAACTCTTAGATAAAATATCTCAAATTTCAGCTAAATATAATGTTACTACACCTTGCTTTGGCCACACTGGCGATGGCAATGTCCATACAAATGTTATGGTAGATAAATCAGACCCACAGGCCATCGAGCGTGGCCATCAAGCAATCACAGAAATTTTCAAAGCCACAATCGAGCTTGGCGGAACGCTAAGTGGCGAACACGGCATTGGCATATCTAAAGCACCATTTATGAGCTTAGCTTTTAGCGATGGCGAGATGGAGCTATTTAGATCAATCAAAAAAGCCTTTGATCCAAATAATATATTAAATCCATTTAAAATGGGACTTTAATGCAAGAAGCTAAAAAAATTGCTAAGATTATTATAAAAGAGCTAAGAGATAAGCAAATATTTCATTTTGCTTCTAGTCTTAGCTTTCACACTTTGCTTTCAATAATTCCTATTATTTTTGTATCGCTTAGTATTTTTACTACTATGCCAAATTTTGCTGATTATTATGCTAAAATAAAGGAATTTATCTACTCAAACTTGCTCCCAAGTCAAAATATCACCCAATATCTAGATCAATTTTTAAGCAACTCTAGCTCACTTGGAGTGATGGGAGTTGTGGCTATATTTTTTACTAGTTTGATGTTTTTTAGTGAATATGATCATGTTATATCACGAATTTCTAATGTGCCAAAAAGAGGATTTTGGCAAAGTCTTAGTAATTACTGGACACTTACTACCCTTATGCCTTTAGGGCTTGGCTTATCATTTTGGCTTTCAAATTTCATCCAAACCGCACTAAAAAGCAGTGAATTTACCAGTTCGATAAATTTTCTAGCTATATTTCCTCATATTATAATCTGGGCAATTTTTGCTATTACATATCTAATTAGTATCAACAAAAAATTATCATTTAAAAGCATAGCTATTGGCTCATTTATTAGCTCGCTCGCTTGGTCGCTATCAAAATGGGGCTTTATCCAATACTCATTTTATAATAAAACTTACGCTAGCATATATGGCTCATTTTCTATTTTGCTATTTTTTATACTTTGGATATATATATCGTGGATTATATTTTTGTATGGAGTTAGACTCTGCTCAGTACTTGAAAAAAGCAAAGAGCAAATTTAAAGCTATTTGTAGATAATAGATATCTATCTGCTATTTATACTAAATTTAGTTAATTCAATTGCTAAGGTAACCAAATTGTTACCCTAGCAATTATAAATTTATAAATTAATAAATCAAAATGGCCAAATCGTCTCTAAAACACGAGTTCCCCATGGTTTATCAGTCGCACGCTGAAGGTCGCCTTCGGTTTTATATAATATTTTAGCATCAGATATATGTCTAGATTCAATCTCATTATACTGGCTAATATCGTATGGACGAATCACTCCACTAATTTGCATTATCTGTTTTTCATTATTTAGCAAAATTTCCTTACTACCTTCGATAAAGTAATTACCATTGCTTAAAACCTTAATAATCCTGGCTGAAATCGTAGTAGTAAATGCCTCAGTCCTACTAGTTGAACCCCCTCCTGAATAGCTACTACCACTTCCAGCGCTAAATCCTATACCAGCTATTTTATTAATATCATTTAGTGGTCCTTTTAATGGTGAGCCTTCAGGCGTAGTAAATGTTCCACCTTTTAGCGATGTTAAGCTATCTTTAGAGGTTGAGCGATCAGCCTGTGAGCTTTGATTGGCATTTTCTCTAATTATAACCGTTACAATATCATTGACATTCATCGCTTTTCTATCAGAAAATAGCGGATTATCCCCTTTACCAAATAAACTTCCAGGATTTCCTACTCCATTACCTTGAACACGACTTGGCAACTCTTCTACATATGTTGGTGGCGCCATTGAAATGTGTGGATCAGCCCCAGTTGTACAACCGCCAAGCCCAATGCCTGCAACGCAAATTAGTGTAAAAAAAGAAACTTTTTTCATAAATAACTCTCAATTTTATGATACAATATACTAATAATTCGTTAAAATAATACCAAATATAGGATAAAACAATGCTAAAATCGATTTATATCTTAAAAAGCGACTATGAAAATGGTGAATTTAGAGATGTTTTAAGCTCTAAATTTAGCCAAGGTGTTACGATTTTACCCATTAGCGATGATGGCGAATTTAAAGTTTTCACTCTTAATGAAGCAATCACTCTACTAAATTCAGGCAAAGAAAATGAACTAATCAAAGCTGTAATGGATAAATTCAGTAGCATTAAGGCTGAGTTTGTAATAATAATTGGATCTGGCGATGAACTCCTTGACTCATTGCTTGCTCGCAATCTAAATGCTCCATTTTTGCTTAGCAATCAAACTGCTTATAAAGCTAAGCTGCTTGGATTTAAATCATTAAAAAGCATTGATGAGATTAAAAATACTCAAAGCAACTATATAACTCCTCTTAAATTTGAAACCCTACTCTATCAAAAAGCTGCCCAAAAGCTAAAAACTGTAGTATTACCAGAAAGCGATGATGATAGAGTTCTTAAAGCGTGCGATATCTTGCTAAATAGCGGTGCTATTAGTTTAATTCTTCTTGGCGATAAGAATGATATCAATAAAAGAGCTAATGAATTAGGGTTAAATTTGAGCAAAGCTAAAATTATAAATCCAGCTAATAACGAACTTTTAGAAGAATTTGCTACTACTCTTTATGATCTTCGTAAAAGTAAAGGTATGGAGCTAGAAAAAGCCAAAGAACTAATCAAAGATAGAACATATTTTGGCACTATGCTTGTGTATAAAGGGCTAGCAAGCGCAATGGTAAGTGGTGCTAGTACAACTACAGCCCAAACCATCCGTCCAGCCTTGCAATTTATAAAAACAAAACCTGGCGTTACTAGCGTTAGTGGTAGCTTTATTATGTGTACTAATGGCCAAATTCACTTCTATGCAGATTGTGCTATTATGCCAAATCCTACACCAAAAGATCTAGCCGGTGCTGCTATTGCTACAGCTGCTACAGCTCGTGAGTTTGGCTTTGAACCTAAAGTTGCTATGCTTAGCTACTCTACAGGAGACAGCGGAAGTGGCCCAAGCGTTGATGCTATTATAGAGGCTACTAAAATCTTAAAAGAGCTAGACCCAAGCCTAGATGTAGAAGGTCCAATCCAATTTGATGCAGCCATTGATCCAGTAGTAGCAGCTAAAAAATTGCCAAATTCAAAAGTTGCCGGAAATGCAAATGTATTTATCTTTCCAGATTTAAATTGTGGAAACATCTGCTACAAAGCAGTCCAAAGAACAGCAAATGCTTTAGCTATTGGGCCAATATTGCAAGGATTAAATAAGCCAATTAACGATTTAAGTCGTGGTTGCTTGGTCGAAGATATCGTAAATACTGCACTAATTAGCGCAATCCAGGGAGAGTAGATGAAAATTTTAGTTATTAACTCTGGTAGTAGTTCTATTAAATTTAAACTCTATGATATGAAAAATGAGAGCGTAATGTGCAAAGGACTAATTGAACAAATAGGCTCAGATAACTCCTTTGCTAAAATCTCCACCGCTCATGGAAGTATCAAAGAGATATCTAGGCCCATAGCCAATCACGCTCAAGGTATAGATATTATGAATGAGTTGCTATTTAATTCTGGAGTAGTAAATAGCTTAGATGAAATTGATGGTGTAGGTCACAGAGTTGTTCAAGGTGCTGATGTTTTTAGTGATGCAGTATTAATAGATGAGAGTGTAATGGCAAAGATTGAAGAGCTTATACCATTAGCTCCACTTCACAATCCTGCTCACCTAGCTGGAATGAGAGAGACGCTAAAAGTTCGCCCAGATATCCCAAATGTCGCTGTATTTGATACAGTCTTTCACCAAACTATGCCAAAAAGCTCATATATGTATGCTTTGCCGATTGAATTTTATGAGAAATATAAAATTCGCAAATATGGCTTTCACGGTACATCTCATCAATTTGTCTCTAAAGCGGCTGCTAAAATCTTAAATATTGATTATGATAAATTTAGCTGTATCACTCTACATCTTGGAAATGGTGCTAGTATTGCAGCGATAAAAAATGGCAAATGTATAGATACTACAATGGGGTTAACTCCACTTGAAGGGTTAATGATGGGAACACGCTGCGGAAGCATAGACCCAGCGATTATGCCATTTTTGATGGAAAATGCAAATTTAAGCGCTAAAGAAGTTGATAATATAATGAATAAAAAATCTGGCCTATTAGCCATCGGCGGTAGCAACGATATGCGTATAATAGAACAAAAGATGGATGCAGGAGATGAGAATGCTAAGCTTGCGTTTGATATGTTTGTGCTAAAGGTGAAAAAATTCATTGGTGCGTATATTGCAATTTTAGGTAAAATCGATTCAATTATATTTACTGCTGGAATTGGCGAAAATGACGCTAGAATCAGAGAGGCAGTTTGCGAAGGTCTAGAGATTTTTGATATCAAAATTGATAAAATTAAAAATAAAGAGTCAAAAGATGAACCACGACGCATAAGCCAAATCGACTCCAAAGTCCGCATAGCCATAGTCCCAACTGACGAAGAGCTAGCCATCGCCCAAGATGCACTAAGAATAATCAAAAATAAAGGCAATAAATGATAAAGACAATTGACTATCAAATAGATGGAATAAACGACGCTGAACTAGATATAAAGCGTAACTCAAAGCTTGAGTTTAAGCTTACCTATGATAGCACTAAAGAGATTAGAGCGCTTATAGCTGTTATTCCAGGTCTTGGCCAAGATGGTGACACCTATTATAGAGACAATCTAGCTCATAGCATAGCAAGAGACCTTGATGCTGCTGTAATTACAGTTAATTATTTTGGTGTCAAAAGCAATCCACCAGCGGCAAAATTTAGCATTGATGAGATTGATGAGTTAATCCTTAAAACAGTAGCTGAGAATATTGGCAATCCAATTCCAGATAATATAGAACTAACCAAAATGGAATCAGAAGAGATTTGGGACTTTGTCAATGAGCATCTATATGCTTTCATTGGAATGCAAAAATTAACTGGCAAGCTTAGAGGATATTTTAAAATGCCTATGCATATGACATTAACTCCACCAAATGGCGAGTATCAAAACTTTGGCCTAATGGCTGCACTTGATGTGGTAAATTCAGTTTTATATATTAAAAACAATCCTCCATTTAAGCTTCATCCTAATTGTCAAAATGGGCAGCTTGCTACAATCTATGTAGGCTCAAGCCATGGCGGATATATAGCTAATCTCTGTGCTAAATTTGCCCCATGGGCTGTAGATGCTGTTTTGGATAATTGCGGTTGGAACCTAAGCACTGAAATATTTGATAAAAAAGACTACCAGCCAGGAACATTCCGTACTATTGGATTTGGTAAAGAGATTGATTTTATGAGATATAGGCGAGATAGTAGAGATAATGAAAACTTTCACCTATGCCTCTCAGATAAAACATTTTGGACATCAAATTCGCAAAGCCCAAACTATTTTAGTCGCTCTAGATATGAGATTAGAGACGTCAATGAACCTAATCATCTAAAAGTACTTAGTAACTATCCAAAACCGATTTTTAAATGCTACCATGTAAAAGGTGATAGTGTAGCACCAATTGATGAAAAGATTAAATTTTATGAGCAATTACAAGCCAATGGCTTTGATGCTACTCTTGATATCGTAAGCGATAAATCTAGAGTTGATGGTAAATTTATCAAAAATCTATCTCACGGAATGGATATGAGCATTAAACTACTTGTAGCTAATAATTACGAATGGATTTTAAATAAAATCGCAGCCAACAAGCGTCCAAAATGCGAGCCAGTAATCACGCTAGAAACTAGCCAATATACATATGAATTTAGTCAAAAAGATAACCAAGTTAGCTTAGAGTGTAAAAAGAAAAAATAAAGCGATAAAATAAATTTAGATTTTATGTTTAAATAAACCCTCGCAATGACTAAGCATTGCGAGTAAATTTAAGATATTAAAGATTTAAATTTAAGCTACTGTAGTAGTCTTAATATATTTTGTTGTACAGCATTTGCTTGACTCATAGCGTAGCTTCCACTTTGGGCTAGTATGTTAAATTTAGAGAAGTTTGCACTCTCACTAGCAAAGTCTACATCTCTTATTTGAGATTCAGCTGATTTTACATTTACTTGAGTAACTGTAATATTATTTATAGTAGCTACTAATTGGTTTTGTACCGAACCTAGGTCAGCTCTTAGCTTATCTAGAGTTTTTCTAGCTGCTTCAGCTACATCTATCATAGCTTGAGCACCTGCATATGTGTTAACTCCTCCAGCTTGAGCTGTTCCAGTAGATGCTTCGCCACCTCTAAAAAAGCCCATTGCGTTAGCCGTATCTGAAACAATTGTTCCTGCGTTCATATATTTTAAATTTACTGAAGCTTGAGCATAACCAGTTGATGCATTAGCAGCGGTTATCATAGCGTCACCAGCAGTAAAACCAG
>NZ_MJKK01000019.1:0-787 GCF_002138755.1 Campylobacter sp. P0109 | reverse complement strand
AACAGCTACTAAATGGAAATTTTTCAAACAAAAACTTCCAAATTGGTGCTTATAGTAATGAAACAGCTAAAGTAAGCATAGGTGCTACAAACTCAAATACAATTGGGCATACTAGGTTTGAGACGCTAAAAAATGTGGTAGCTTCTAATATTTCTCAAATGGCAGATGCGGTTGTAAAACTTAGCGGAATCGATGGATATCCGGGTGGTTATGTATTTCAAACTATTAGCGCAAAAACATTACAAACAGATGGTTTAAAAGCTGTAGCTGAAATGATGAATGGCGTAAGCGATAAAACTGGTATAAGAGCTGAAGTTAATAATACGCAAATATTTGGCCAAGCAATTGTTGCTGGTACAATTAAAGATTTTATGATTAATGGTGTAAAAATCGGTAATATTACCGTAAAAGCTAATGATTCTGACAATGCTCTAATCGGTGCAATTAACGCTAAAAAAGATGAAACCGGAGTAGAAGCAAGCCTAGAAAATGGTAGACTAGTTTTAGCTGCTAAAGATGGTAGAGCTATTAGACTTGGTTCAACATCTACTGGTGCTACTACTGTATTTGGTGCTAAAACGGGTGCTTCATTAGCTGGAGATGCGCATTCGGCTGGTACGGTTTATTTAGGTCAAATCACATTTATTCGCCAAGATGCTAGAGATATTAAAGTTGGTTTAGGTGGTATATCCTTAGTATCTGGTTTTACTGCTGGTGACGCTATGATAACCGCTGCTAATGCATCAACTGGTTATGCTCAAGCTTCAGTAAATTTAAAATATATGAA
>NZ_MJKK01000018.1:0-919 GCF_002138755.1 Campylobacter sp. P0109 | reverse complement strand
TCTTTAGCAGCTAAAACTAGTCTACCATTTTCTAGGCTTGCTTCTACTCCGGTTTCATCTTTTTTAGCGTTAATTGCACCGATTAGAGCGTTGTCAGAATCATTAGCTTTTACAGTAATATTACCGATTTTTACACCATTAATCATAAAATCTTTAATTGTACCAGCAGCAATTGCTTGGCCAAATATTTGCGTATTATTAACTTCAGCTCTTATACCAGTTTTATCGCTTACACCATTCATCATTTCAGCTACAGCTTTTAAACCATCTGTTTGTAATGTTTTTGCGCTAATAGTTTGAAATACATAACCACCCGGATATCCATCGATTCCGCTAAGTTTTACAACTGCATCTGCCATTTGAGAAATATTAGAAGCTACCACATTTTTTAGTGTCTCAAACCTAGTATGCCCAATTGTATTTGAGTTTGTAGCACCTATGCTTACTTTAGCTGTTTCATTGCTATAAGCACCTATTTGGAAGTTTTTATTTGAAAAATTTCCATTTAGTAGTTGTTGGCCATTAAAGCTTGTAGTAGTAGCTATCATATCTAGTTCTTCAAGAAGTCTGCTAATATCATTTTGTAAAGCTCTTCTAGAATCAGCATTTTGACCATCTTGAGCTGCTTGGATAGCTTTAGTTTTAATAGTATCAAGTATTTTAATCTGTTCATCCATAGCTTTATCTGCAGTTTGAACAATACCAATTGCATCATTACCATTAGATATGGCTTGACCTAAAGAGCTAGCTTGGCTTTTTAGTGAATCAGCAATAACAAGACCTGATGCATCATCAGCTGCTGTTTGAATTCTAAGACCTGAGCTTAGGCGACCAAGTGAGCTAGTAAGCTCTCTATCTGTGATTTGTGAGTTTGCGTGAGCATTCATCGCTGCGATGTTAGTATTTATTCTAAAGCTCA
>NZ_MJKK01000017.1:0-1177 GCF_002138755.1 Campylobacter sp. P0109 | reverse complement strand
CTCTTCGCAAAATGGAGTTATCATCTTGTGTTCTAAGCTCATTTGGCGTATCCATTTATCGCTTTTTAAACCCATAAATTTCCCTTTAAAATTAAATTGTAAGATTATAGCAATTTCTACTTTAAACTAAAGTTTAGCTTATTATTTAGATAATTTGGGTAGAATTATGAAATTTTACTTAATTTAAGGAGAATTTATGACAAGAGATGAGATTAAAGAGCTTATGAGCTTTTTTGATGAGACAAACATTAATAAAATTAAGATAAAAGATGGTGATTTCGTAATCGAGCTAGAAAAACATGAGCCATGCGAGCAAATAGCTCCAGCCCCAATCAATGTAGTAGTAAATGAAAAAACAGTAACTACTTCAACAGCAACTGATACATTAAACGCACCGATGGTAGGGACATTTTATATAGCTCCAAGTCCAGGCGCTCCAAGCTTTGTTAAGGTAGGTCAAACAGTGAAAAAAGGCGACACTATAGGTATTATAGAAGCGATGAAAATTATGAATGAGATTGAAGCTGAGTTTGATTGTAGAATTACAAAAGCCCTAATCGCAGATGGCCAGCCGGTGGAATTTGGTATGGCGTTATTTGAGGTTGAAAAACTATGAGAGAGATTAAAAGAATCCTAATAGCAAATCGTGGTGAAATAGCCCTTAGAGCGCTTAGAACTATCCAAGAGATGGGTAAAGAAGCAGTTGTAGTGCATTCTACAGCTGATAAAGATGCTCTTTATGTCAAATACGCTGATGCTAGTATCTGTATAGGCGGTGCTAGAAGTAGCGAGAGCTATCTACATATCCCAGCTATTATCACAGCTTGCGAGATTAGCGAAGCTGATGCGATATTTCCAGGTTATGGATTTTTGAGTGAAAATCAAAATTTCGTAGAAATTTGCGAAAAGCACAATATCAAATTTATAGGCCCAAGTGTAGAGGCTATGGCTTTAATGAGTGATAAAAGCAAAGCCAAACAGATGATGATGAGAGCAGGAATTCCAGTTGTCCCAGGTAGTGATGGCGCTATCAAAGATATGGAAATGGCTAAAAAATTAGCTAGTGAAATTGGCTATCCAGTGATTATAAAAGCAGCTGCAGGTGGCGGTGGCCGTGGTATGAGAGTGGTAGAGAAAGAAGAGGATTTAGAAAAGAGCTTTTGGTCAGCTGAAAGCG
>NZ_MJKK01000016.1:0-3260 GCF_002138755.1 Campylobacter sp. P0109 | reverse complement strand
AACTTTTCCTTTGTGTTAAGATTTCCCTATAAAACTTAAATCCATTTAGGGGTTGTTTTTATTATATCGAACCAAATATTAAAAAGTTTATATATGGGGGGGGGATTTTGATAAATTTGAAGAAAATATTGCAAATTTTTAATAAATTTGAGAAATTTATAAAATTTAGATTAGATATTGTAGTTTTATGACTTGGGTATTTTATAATTTTTAGAGTGGAATTTAGATTGGATTGGGTGAGATATTAAATATTATGGGGGTGTAATTTATTTGAGGGGATGGAGTAAAAATATATTAAAAAAGCAACTTTGAATTTAATTTATGCTAAAATTTGAAAATTTAACCATTTTAAGGATATTTATGCAAGTTTCAAAATATAACGCAAGCGGTAATGATTTTGTTATTTTCCAAGCCATTGATAATGCTAAATTTGCTGCAAGTAACCGCTCGGAACTAGCTGTGCGTCTTTGCGATAGATTTAGTGGAGTTGGCGCAGATGGAATGATTATTATCAAACAATCAAATAATCAGTGTGATTTTGCGTGGGAGTTTTACAATAGCGATGGAAGCATAGCAGCAATGTGTGGCAACGGTAGTAGGGCCGCTGCACTTTATGCATATAAAAACCAAATTTGTGATGCTGTTTGTACCTTTGAAACTGGTGCTGGAATTATTGGTGCTACCATTGCAAAAGACCATGTCGAAGTCGCTCTAAGCGAGCCAAAAAAGTTAAGCGAACCATTTACTCAAATGGGATTAGAATGGAACTTTTATAATACTGGAGTGCCGCATTTAGTAAGCTTTGTGGATGATTTGGATAAATTTGATCTAGAAATTTGCAAAACTATGCGCCAACAATATAACGCAAATGTAAATTATGCCAAATTTGATGGCCAAAGACTATTAGTGCGTACCTTTGAGCGTGGTGTTGAAAATGAGACAAATGCCTGTGGCACTGGAATGGCAGCTTCGTTTTTTACTGGATTTGAGCGATTTGGACTAAATGATAAAATAGAAGTTATGCCAAGAAGCGGTGAGATTTTAAATCTTAGATTTGATGGAGAGACTATCCATTTTGGTGGAAAAGTAAGCCATATTTTTGATACGGCAATATATTAGAAATTTAGATAAATTTAAGTAAAATTAGCCAAAATGCAAAGGATGAAATTGAAAAATATAAGAGTAGCTCACTCACCAGATGCTGATGATATCTTTATGTATAGCGCTATAAATTTAGGCTGGGTTGGTAGTGAGATTTTGCAGTTTAGCTCTAAAGCTGATGATATAGAGACGCTTAATCAAGCAGCTTTGCGTGGCGAATTTGATGCTACGGCCATTAGTTTTGCTCTTTATCCATTTATAGTTAAAGATTATGCTTTACTACGAACAGCAGTAAGCTTTGGCAATGGATACGGCCCAAAGCTAATTAAGAAAAAACATACAACTCTAAAGCCAAATTTCAAAGTCGCACTAAGCGGACAATACACCACAAATGCTCTACTTTTTAAAATCGCATATCCAAAGGCTAGGATAGTTTATAAGAATTTCTTAGATATCGAAAATGCTGTACTAAGCGGTGAAGTTGATGCTGGCGTGCTAATTCATGAGAGTATTCTTAGCTTTAGTGATGAACTATGCGTAGAGCGTGAAATTTGGGATATTTGGTGTGAACTTAGAGGCGATGATAGTCTGCCATTACCACTTGGTGGTATGGCTCTTAGACGCAGTCTGCCGCTAAGTGATGCTATAGAGTGCGAATCGGTACTGACAAAGGCCGTACAAATCGCACACGATAATAAAAAAATATTAAGCTCTATGTTATTAGAGCGTAAGCTAGTGCGTGTAGATGATACAAATTTGCAAAAGTATCTAGGGCTTTATGCAAATGCTGAATCTATCAGTATGAGCGATCTTCAGCTGCGTGCAGTAGATAGGCTTTTTGAAATCGGATATGAGAATGGGGTTTATTCAAATTTAATCAAATCTCAGCCAAATCTCATACCAACTGAGTATCTAAATAGTAGGAATAGCTAATGCAAGGCGATCTAATCGGTCTAGGCGTTGAGACCTTTAAACTAGCACTAATGATTAGTCTGCCTATGCTTATGGCTGGATTGGTAGCTGGTTTGCTAATTAGCATTTTTCAAGCTACTACACAGATTAACGAGATGACGCTAAGCTTTGTACCAAAGATAATTTTGGTTGTGGTGGTAATAATCTTTTTAATGCCGTGGATGATGGGGCAAATGATTGATTTTACTGAACGAATATTAAATATGATACCAACATTTATCCAATGAAAATTGATTTTAGTAAGTACAGCTCAGTACGCATTGGTGGGATTTTTGATGTAGAAGTGCTAGATAAAATGCGTGAGTTTGATGGAGTGATAATTGGCGGAGCAAATAATTTGCTAATCTCGCCAAATCCACCTAAAATGGGGATTTTAGGAAGCGAATTTGACTATATCAAACTAGAAAATGGCGTACTAAAAATTGGCGCTAAAACTCCAAGCTCAAAAATATATAAATTTACTAAAGATAACAATATTGGCGGCTTTGAATTTGTTAAAAAAATTCCTGGAACCCTTGGTGGAATGATAAAGATGAATGCTGGAGTAAAAGAGTATGAGATTTCAAATTTGCTCTTAAATATCACAACATCTAAAGGAGTAACACTAGCTAATGAGTGTGGATTTAGCTACCGCCACTCAAATATTGATGGAGTGATATTTGAGGCTAGTTTTAAAATTATACGCGAATTTGATGAAGTTCTAAGCAATAAACTCAATCAAAAGCGCTCCAATCAGCCAAAAGGTGCGAGCTTTGGCTCATGCTTTGCCAATCCTGCTGGCGATCATGCTGGGCGACTTTTAGAGGCTGCTGGAATGAAAGGCTATAGGATCGGTGGATGCGGCTTTAGCGAAATTCATGCAAATTTTTTAATCAATTATGGCAGTGGAAGCTTTAATGATGCAATAGAGTTGATAAATTTAGCCAAAAACCGTGTAGCTGAGCTTTTTGGTATAGAGTTGCGTTGCGAGGTTGTGATCTTATAGGATTAATGGTTTTTAGATATTTTAGTAATATTTAGAGTATTATTTTTGTATTTTTAGTAATTTTTATCAATTACCCTAATTTATAAATCCATTTTAATTGATCATATAAAAAACTTGATATATTGTATATAAACCCTCGCAATGACTAAGCATTGCGAGTAAATTTAAGCTATTAAAGATTTTAATTTAAGCTACTGTAGTA
>NZ_MJKK01000015.1:0-7570 GCF_002138755.1 Campylobacter sp. P0109 | reverse complement strand
CTCATCATCTGATGGCACGGCAGACTAAGCTCAGCTCTATAAAAATCCTCAGCACCATCTAATCTCATCTCACCATATAAATTTTTATAAAAGCTAAATTGATAAGTTGGTTTATAATGCACTTGTACCCCAATGCCCATAGCGTGAAGTTCGTTATAGATATCCTCTTTTACGCACCATAAATTCGAATTTAAAAGCACCGGATATAGATGCCTGGCACTTCTTATATTATCTGGGATATCTATCGTTTTTAGATATTTTGAGTTTTTAAAGGCATCATCATATATCTTAGCAATCTCATAACGCCTATTTATAAACTTATCAAGCTTTTTAAGCTGACTTAGCCCCAAAGCACACGCCACATCACTTAAGCGGTAATTATAGCCTAGAGTTACCATATCCATATTCCAAGCCTGTTTTTTTATCATACCATGTGAGCGTGTGAGTCTAGCGGATTTAGCGATATTTTCATCATTAGTTAGCAAAGCCCCACCCTCAAAAGTCGTAATAGGCTTAATGGCATGAAAGCTAAATATACTCACATCAGCCAAAGTGCCAACCATCTTGCCATTAATACTACTACCCAAAGCGTGACTAGCATCATCAATAATTTTAATATCTTGCTCTTTTATTAACGCTTTGATAGCATCCATATCTACAGGATACCCACCAAAATCCACAGCGGTTATAACCTTGGTTTTATCACTTATTAACTCTTTTATAGAGGCTGGATTTATATTACCATTTAAAAGTACATCAGCAAATTTAATCCTAGCCCCACACATTATAGCAGCATTTGCGGTGGCTGCAAAGGTTATAGGGGTGGTGATAACTTCATCACCAGACCCCACACCAAGTGCGATATAAGCAGCGTGAAGTGCTGAAGTAGCTGAGTTCATCGCCACAGCAAATTTGGCTCCAGTAAGCTCACATAAAGCACTCTCAAAATCCACTACACGCTCTCCGCATGTAAGCATATCGCTTTTTAGAGCTTCTACCACGGCTTTTATATCATCATCTTCTATTTTTTGTCTGCTATAAACCATCATTTTAAACTCTTATTGCAGTATTCTTGGTAGGGTTATGCCAGTTTGGGATTGATATTTGCCATTTTTGTCAGCGTAGCTAGTCTCACAAATCTCATCTCCTTGTAAAAATAGCACCTGAGCTATCCCCTCATTTGCGTAAATTTTAGCCGGAAGTGGGGTTGTATTTGAAATTTCAATTGTGATATGACCTTTAAATCCTGGCTCAAATGGCGTTACATTGACTATTATCCCACACCTTGCGTATGTGCTTTTGCCAAGACATATAGCTAGGGTATCTCTAGGCATTATAAAATACTCCACCGTCCTAGCTAAGGCAAATGAATTTGGCGGCACAATACAGATATCACCGATAAAATCCACTACATTTTTCTCATCAAAATTTTTAGGGTCTACAACTGTACCACCTACATTTGTAAAGATTTTAAATTCATTTCCAACCCTAATATCATATCCATAACTAGAAAGCCCATAGCTGACAACGCCACGGCCTATATTCTCTTCGCAAAATGGAGTTATCATCTTGTGTTCTAAGCTCATTTGGCGTATCCATTTATCGCTTTTTAAACCCATAAATTTCCCTTTATGCAAATTTATTTAATTATATTTTATATACAATTTTAAGTTAAAGCTAAGTATTATACAATCTAGTTAATTTTGAAATGCTTAAAAAGGAGAATAAATGAGCGGACGCAAAATTCTATCTCTTGTGATTTGTGTTTTAATCGCTGCGGTGTTTTTTGTTTTACCTACGCCACATGGTCTAGAAGACAATGCGTGGCATTTTTTGGGTTTATTTATAGCTGTCATTTTGGCTATCATTTTTGCCATTATGCCACTTGGTGCGATCTGTTTGATAGCGATCGCAATCGTCGCTATTACTGGAATCACGACGCCACAAAGCACTCTTAGACAAACTCAGATCAAGACACTTACTGCATTAGCAGACAAAGTTGATATTGATAAAATGGAGTTAAAAAAACAGATTTTAAACGCTAAAATTTTAGCTCTTAAAAATGCACTAAACGATCTAAAAATCGAGATAAACTCACAAAATGAAGGTGAAAATTTGCTAAAAGAATTATCAGCTTTGCATCTTAAAAACACGACAAAAACGGCAAATTCAAAGCTTTTAGATGGTAGTGAGATTTCTGTTTTAAATAGTATTGCGTTGAATAAATTTAGTCAAAAAGAAATAGACAAAAAAGTCAAAGCTGCTGAGTGGAAACTCAAAGCCAAAACCGGTATAAACGATGCTTTAAGTGGCTTTTCAAATGCGTTAATTTGGCTCATTGTTATTTCAATCATCGTAGCTAAAGGCATCATAAAAACAGGGCTTGGCGAAAGACTTGCATATTATTTTATCTCTATTTTTGGTAAAAAAACGCTTGGAATTGCCTATTCAATCGCACTTAGCGAGACGATTTTAGCACCGGTCACGCCATCAAATACAGCTAGGGCTGGAGCTATCATAAATCCGATTGTTCAAGCGATCTCAAAAAGCTTCAAAAGTACGCCAGAAGATGGCACACAAAACAAAATCGGAACATATTTGTCACTTGTAAATTTTCAAGCAAATCCGATCAGCTCAGCAATGTTTATTACCGCAACTGCGCCAAATCCTTTGGTCGTAGATCTTGTCGCAAAAGCTACAAATTTAGATATTTCGATCAGCTGGATTCAGTGGGCTTTGGGTATGTTTGTGCCGGGAATTTTAGCGATGATGATTATGCCTTTGGTGATTTATTTTTTATCGCCACCAGAGATCAAATCCACCCCAAATGCTAGAGCTTTTGCCAAAGAAAAACTTGCACAGCTAGGTGCTATGAGACGCGATGAAAAGATTATGTTTGGCGTATTTTTATTTTTACTTATACTTTGGGCTGGTGCATTTGGATTTTTGTTTGGAATCACGCTAAATGCCACAACTATCGCATTTTTAGGTCTTAGTGTCGTGTTGGTGACTGGTGTTTTGAGTTTTGATGAAATTTTAGCCCAAAAAGCCGCATGGAATACGCTTGTTTGGTTCTCTGCACTTGTTATGATGGCAACTATGCTTGGCAAACTTGAAGTAACGACATTTTTGGCTTCAAATTTACAACAATTAGCACTAAATTTAGGTCTTGGCGAGATTTCGATTATGCTATTTTTATCGGTTGCGTTTTTGTATTCACACTACTTTTTTGCTTCGACAACTGCACATATTTCGGCAATGTTTTTTGTATTTTATAGCGCAGGTCTTGCACTTGGCGCACCACCGCTTTTGTATGCATTTATTATGATTACAGCTGGAAATGTGATGATGGGTATAACACATTATGCTACAGGAACTGCACCGGTCATCTTTGGTACTAACTACGTTAGTCTCAAAAAATGGTGGGGCATTGGTTTTGTTATGTCGGTCGTAAATATGGTCGTGATGATTTTAGCCGGTTTGGTTTGGTGGAAAGTTTTAGGATTTTATTAAATTTATGGCAAAAGTATGCGTTTTTCATACTTTTGCTATGTTAAATATTGTTTTTTACTATAAAATAAAATTGGGGATTGATGAAGTATGTTTCGTATGTTTTGACTTTCGCGTTTTTTGTAATGGTTTTGGCTAAGACCGCTAGAGTTTTCAAATTTTTGACAAATTTTTCTATACTGCGATTTTCATCTTTTACGCCCCAAATTCCCAAAGCATAGCTTGAGATAGCGACTAAAAGAACTGCAGCAAAAAGAACAATTAGCCCAAAAATAGGATCACGATATTCTATAAAAAAGAAATCCAAATGCTAAACCTAATAATCAAATTTAAAGACCATTATAGTAAATTCAAGGTATAATTTCGCTTATGATAAAATCAAGTAGTATAGAATATCATCTTTTTTTAAAAATATATTAAGAAATTAATAAAATAAATAAGTTATATTTTTAAGTAGTGACCAACAACTCTTGTCTTTTTGATTGGTGCGACAATAACGCATTATTTTTTATAAAAAAATACTGATTGTAATATTTAATCAAATCAATTAAATTCATAAATTTAAATCAATAAGGAGATTTTTATGTTCCTAAACAAAAATATCATTTTATTGCTTTTAGGCCAAGGTTTTAGTGGAACTGTTGTCTCTTTGCTAACTTTTAGTAGTGGATTAGCTGGAAAGTGGCTGCTTGATGATATTTTGTATGCTAAGGCTTGTCTGCATTGTTATAATAGTAGTTTTGCCTCGCTTCCTATCTCTGCTACGCTTTGCGGGGCTTTTATAGCTGTATTTTTTCATCAAATTTAATGCAAAAATTTGGTAGAAAAAGGTATTTTTATATGCTTCTTTGATTGGTTGTTTGGGCGCTGGTTTTGCTATGTTTTCACTAGTGTCTGGGCTATTTTATCTATTTTGTTTTGCGACTTTTTTGCTCGGATTTTTTACTGCGCTCAATCAATTTTATAGATTTTTAGCTAATGAAGCTCTAAATTTAGCTACGCAAAATGACAAAAACAGAGCTACAGCCTTTGTCGTAGCAGGCGGGATAATGGGTGGTATTTTAAGACCAAATTTGGCAAACATCGGCGCTTTGATATTTGATACACCTTTTGTTGGCTCATTTTTATTTGCGCTTTTGCTTTGTGCTATCAATTTTGCTATTACTCTGCCATTAACGCTTACTTCACCAAATACTAAAAAACAATCTCAAAAAGTCCCTTTACTAACTTGCTTAAAAGAGCCAAATTTTATTCTTGCTACGCTAGCTTGCGCTTTTGGATTTGCATTTATGACGCTTATTATGAACGCAGCACCGCTTGCGATGAGTGAATATAAATTTAGCTATGACGAAGCTAAAAGTGTGCTTGTGTGGCACTTCATAGCTATTATGCACCAAGCTTATTTTTAGCGTTTTTTATGGAAAATTTAAGTCCGTTTAGGCTTATTTTACTTGGGATTTTGTTTTATTTGATTGCTGTTTTGGTAGCACTTTTTAGCGTGAGTTTTTGAGGATTTTGGGGAGTTTAGTGCTTGTTGGTATCGGCTGGGCTTTTAGTTTTAATGGCGGAACATTTATGCTAAATGCCATAAACTCAGAGTATAAACTACGCTTACAAGGTCTAAATGCTATTAGCATTTTTGGAGCAAATTTACTAGCAAGTTCTAGCGTAGGATTTGTGCTAGCAAATGGTGGTTGGAAAGTGCTAAATTTGATTTCTTTTGGATTTATAGTGATATTTTTATCTATTATTTTCGGACTTAAAAAGATATGAGTTATAAATATGAGTTAAATTAAAGTAAATAGTTGGTATAATCCCCTTTATGATAGAACCAAGTAGTATAGAAAATTTAAAAGCCATAATAGATATAAGCGATGTCATAAGTAGCTACATACCGCTGAAAAAATCAGGTGGAACTTTGTGTGCGTATGTCCATTTCACAACGATAAAAACCCATCAATGAGCATAAGCCCTAGTAAAGGAATATTTCACTGTTTTGCTTGTAAAGCAGGTGGTGATGCTATCAAATTTATAATGGACTATGAAAAACTTAGCTATATAGAAGCGGTTGAAAAACTTGCAAATATGTATAACTTTACCCTGACTTATACGAAAGAACAAAATAGCCATAAAATAGATAAAAAAGTACTTGAAAATCTAAATTTACACTACAAAAGCCTACTTTACAAAAATCAGGAGGCACTAAACTATCTATATAATCGCAGTATAAATGACGCTATGATAGAAATCTGGGAGCTGGGCTGGGCTAGTGAGAATCAAAACACGCTAAATTGACTTCAAAATGAAAATATAGACAAGGAAGCAGCCCTACAAATGGGTGCGATAAAACAAAGCGAACACTCAAAGGTTATTTTTGCAGAATTTGGACTTAAATAACTTAGAGTGGCTTTTAGCTCCTCTTATTTTGAGTGCTAAAACTCTATGTTTTTCTTTGGTGTTGTTTATAACTATAGTTATTTTACTGGCATATTTTTTGGCATTTTACAAGGATAAATTTAAAACATTTTTTGAACTAGTTATAATGATTTTTCCACCTATTGCTACTGGATTTTTACTGCTTTACGTATTTGGTAGAAATAGCTAGTTTTTTAAATTTAGAGATAGTTTTTAGTTTCAAAGCTTTAGTTATAGCTTCATTTTTAGCAAGTCTACCGCTGTTTGTAAAGCCAATTCAAGCTGCATTTGAGAATTTCCCAAAGATCTTATTGAAGTTGGCTTGAGTATTTGAAAAAAATAGGTTTGAGATAGCTGTTTTTATTATTTTTCCAAATATCATTGGCGATATTTAATGCGGTTTATGATGGCCAAAACGAAAAAGCTCTCATTCTTAGCTCATTTATGTTTTGGATGATAGATAGACTAAAACATACGCGAACTTTTGAAGTTTGATAAATTTGGATTATTTTGATTATCTTACGCTTAAATTTAGTGTATAAATCCAAATTTTAGATATTTTTTTAAATTTAAACCAAATCTTTTACTCAAATTTGATAAAATGTAAAGTTAATTAAATTTTAGGAGAACTATTATGACAAGAGATGAGATTAAAGAGCTTATGAGCTTTTTTGATGAGACAAACATTAATAAAATTAAGATAAAAGATGGTGATTTCGTAATCGAGTTAGAAAAACATGAGCCATGCGAGCAAGTAGCCCCAGCCCCAGCTTGCCCTCCAATCCCAGCCCCAGCCCCAATCAATGTAGTAGTAAATGAAAAAACAGTAACTACTTCAACAGCAACTGATACATTAAACGCACCGATGGTAGGGACATTTTATATAGCTCCAAGTCCAGGCGCTCCAAGCTTTGTTAAGGTAGGTCAAACAGTGAAAAAAGGCGACACTATAGGCATTATAGAAGCGATGAAAATTATGAATGAGATTGAAGCTGAGTTTGATTGTAGAATTATAAAAGCCCTAATCGCAGATGGCCAGCCGGTGGAATTTGGTATGGCGTTATTTGAGGTTGAAAAACTATGAGAGAGATTAAAAGAATCCTAATAGCAAATCGTGGTGAAATAGCCCTTAGAGCACTTAGAACTATCCAAGAGATGGGCAAAGAAGCAGTTGTAGTGCATTCTACAGCTGATAAAGATGCTCTTTATGTTAAATACGCTGATGCTAGTATCTGTATAGGCGGTGCTAGAAGTAGTGAGAGCTATCTACATATCCCAGCTATTATCACAGCTTGCGAGATTAGCGAAGCTGATGCGATATTTCCAGGTTATGGATTTTTGAGTGAAAATCAAAATTTCGTAGAAATTTGCGAAAAGCACAATATCAAATTTATAGGCCCAAGCGTAGAGGCTATGGCTTTAATGAGCGATAAAAGCAAAGCCAAACAGATGATGATGAGAGCGGGAATTCCAGTTGTCCCAGGTAGTGATGGCGCTATCAAAGATATGGAAATGGCTAAAAAATTAGCTAGTGAAATTGGCTATCCTGTAATCATTAAAGCAGCTGCAGGTGGCGGTGGCCGTGGTATGAGAGTGGTAGAGAAAGAAGAGGATTTAGAAAAGAGCTTTTGGTCAGCTGAAAGCG
>NZ_MJKK01000014.1:0-8839 GCF_002138755.1 Campylobacter sp. P0109 | reverse complement strand
TTTAAATTTCCCCCCTTAATAGTTTAAATTTCCCCCCTTAATAGTTTAAATTTCCCCCCTTAATAGTTTAAATTTCCCCCCTTAATAGTTTAAATTTCCCCCCTTAATAGTTTAAATTTCCCCCCTTAATAATCCGCAAATACCCATAAAATCGAGCTTTGAAGACCCCCTAAAAATATATAAAAAAAAATAAAAAAAAACGCGCGTATGTGCATACACGCATACGCACATACATACCACAAAAAAGTTAAATTATTTTTAATTTTAGGTAAATCAAAAATCTCTGATTTTTGAACTTTTATTTATTAATACACGCTACCAAAGTAGCGTGTAATTTTAATCGGTGCAAACTTGCTACCTAGCATTTTTTCGCTACGCTCAAAAAAGCAGATTTGCATATGTTCGCATTCGCTCACACGAAAAGCATATAATCGCTCACTTCGTTCGCTCAATGCTTTTCTCTCACATTTAAGGGGAAAATTAGTGTTATTTGTGTGTTGTGTTTGATTTGCTATCCATCATCACCACCACAATCACAAAAAAGCACAAAAATACGCAAAAAACCATAAATTAGCAAAATTAAGCATTTTAGGGGGGGGGTGGTGTGTTGGTATGGATTAAAGTGTTTTTTTTGATTTTAGGGGGTATTTTGTGCGTTTATGAGCGTATTTTTCTTTTTCTTTTTTTTCTAAGTGCGAAAAAATTGAGCGATAAAAAATAGTCAAGAGTTTTGAGCGATAGCGAAAAATCCACGAGCGAACAAAGTGAGCGACGCTCTTGACGATTTTTTAGAGTGAGATACAATGTAGCACTAAAAAAAGAAAAAGAGAAAATTAGGCAGGATAACCCTCACGAGCTCAGCACGAGCTCAGCACGAGCTCAGAAAGAAGCAGAATCCACCAAAAGGCGATTTTATCGATATTTGCGTATTTTTGGTTTGTTGTCTTCTTGTGTTTTGTCTTCGTTTTTGTGGATTAAGATTTTATCTATGCCGAGATCATCTTCTTCATTATGTGTTTGATCTTGCTCTGAATGTTCGATTTTATCTAATGTTCTTTTGTTATTTTCTTGCCATTTTTCGATTTTCTCTTTTAATCCAGTTCTTTTCTGTTTAATTTCTTCTAAGGCTTTCAAAGCGTGATTATATGCTTCTTTCAATGCTGGATTTTGTTCTAAAAGCTCGTGAAATCGTTGTTTTTCAGCTTTTAACTCAGATATTTCAGCGTTTTGAATTTCTATTTTTTTGTATGGTTCTTGATACAATTTATACATTTCTTCGAAAATAGCATCGTTATTGACTTTATTCCCCAAAAAGCTCTTTTTTGTGTGTTTTTCAACCAAATTTTGAAACCACGTTTCAAGCTCTTTTTTATTATCAAATCGCAATTTTTTCTTTTCAAGATTGATTTCTTGAAAGAATTCTTTGCTAAATCCTTGATTTTTACTATTTACTCGCAGTTGCTCAAGCTCTTTTTTTAACTCAGCTTTGCTTAGCTTTTCTTGTTCTAGCTCTTGATTTAAATCTTGTATTACTTTGTCTTTTTCCTTGAGCTCGGCTTCTCTTTTATCAATTCTATCATATAAGATTTCTTTGATTTTGTGTTCTCGCTCTTGTGCTTCTTGCTTGATTTTTTCGATTTCTGCGTTTAATTCAGTAATTGTTATATCTTGTTTTTCTTTTAATTCTCGTAATTTTTTGTAGTCTTCTGCGATATAAATAGATTTTTTATTATTTTCCGCTATCATCGCTTTTCGCTCGGCTTCTAAAATCTCTTTTAATCGTTTTTTTGATAGTTTTTCATCTTCTAATTCTTGATCTTTATCTTGAATTACTTGATTTTTAGCTTGTATTACATTGTCTTTAGCTTCTAATTCTTGTTTTATCGCTTTTAATTCTCGCTCTTTTTGCTTATACTCTCTGTGTTCTAATCGCTGTCTTTTACTTTCTCGCTTATCTATTCCACGCTCCATTTTTAGAATTTCGGCGATTTCTGTTTGTAGCTCTCTCAAATCTTGTGGTTTTATGTTTTCTAATCGCCATTGCTGTTTTTTGTCTTTATATGTGCAAAAATTCAAATGTGCGTGATAGTTTTTAACGGCGTATCCGTTGTCTGTGTAGTGTCCTTCATCCCTATGGATTGCGATTGCAGTGCAAGTGATATTAAATTTCTTTTCGATATGTTCGGCGACTTTTTTAACTTCATCCATTGTGTGATTGCTGTTTAAATTTAACACTCCCTCCCAGTGCGAATTCTCGAATTTTGGTCTTTTACCTTTTTTCCCTTTTTCAATTTTTGCAACTTCATCGGTGAAAATTTGTTCGGCTGTTTTTTCGTGTTGCCAATATTCGTTTGGCTCTCTGTCTTTTTCTTTTAGCAGATAAGATGGCTCGTCTTCTCTGAAATTATGTTTATATGAATGTCCGCTTGACTTCTGAAAATTAATCGACGATAATGCCATTTTTTATTGATAGAAATTCTCTCGTTGAGCGATTTTTATTATATGAATTATCAAACAATCTGATTTAACTTCAGCTAAAATTCTATAATCACGAACTTTCCAACGCCAAAAATTTCCTAAATTTTTCCAATGTCCTTGAAGTTTTTCTGCGTTTTTTAGCATAGTTGGATTATCACTTTTAGCTAAAATTTCTTTAATAAAAACATTAACTTCATAGATACCTTTTGGGTCGCCTTTTACTTGTTTATTTAAGTATTTTTCTACTTTTTTATCAAAAATAATTGTTTGCATTATTTAAATTCTTTCAAAATTTTTTCTCTTATTTCTTGTGCTTCTTGCGGATTTTTTTCCGCCCATTCTTGTGATTTTTTAAATGCTAAAGAATTATCTATTGTATAGAAATTTTGTGATTGTGGTTTGAAAGCATTTGCTATTTTATCGCTAAGATATTCAAGCAATTCGGCATTTTCTTTTGTTTGTTCTAGCAATTTTTTTTGTTTTTTTTCAACATTATTATATAAATTAGTTAATACATTTTTTTGAGTATTTTCAGATTTAACATAATCAATTGTTGCCATATTTTCCCCTATATTTATAAAAAATTTTGCTATTTAAGCTTGTCGAAATTAGCAAAATTTTTATATTTTTTACTTGAAATTATAGCGAACTTGTGAGTATAAGTCAAGTAAAAATATAATCGCACGTTTTACTTATGATGGCATTGCCATTTTATAAGTAAAGGATAGTGCGCACTATCCTTTAATATTTTTTCGCAAACTCAAAAATATTAAATCGTGCGAAACGCTTCTTTTATGGCAATGCCATTATTTAAGAAGCGTTTAAGCATTTTCAATTTAAATAATTTTCGATAAGCTCAAAGTATTTTAAATTGAAAATATCATTTTCAAAAATATTTCTCACAAGTTCGATAATTTTTTGAAAATGAATTGCCACTAGCGTGGAGCTATTTAAATAAATATATATCTCGACAAGCTCGTTAATATTTATTTAAATTAAATCGATTACATATCTTTTACTAATTCGCTTAAATCTGCTAAATTTGTATCTAAATCTTTATCTTTTTTGCTTTCATCGTTTGAATTTTCGCTCTCTATTTCGTTTTTTGGTAATAGTTCATCATCACTTAAAAGCAAATTTTCATCAATTTTTATATCTAAATTTAACGCACCGCCCCAAGATTTCATCAAGCTTAATTTTATTGCATTTGCTCTTTTTTCTCTGTCGCTGAGCTCAGCTTCAATTTTTTCTAATTGAGAGTATAGAATTTCTCTTTGAGATTGCAAGTCTTTACTCTCTAAATTCAGCCTGTGCAGTAGGTCTGTTAATTCTTTTTCTGTCATAGTGTCTCCTTTAAAATTTGATTTTTGTCATTAGATTACTGAAATTTTCTAAGTTTATATTTTTATTTTTTTCTTTTGCGTGTTCAATCTCTCTTTCTAGTTCAGCAATTGAGTTAAATAATTCAGATTTGATTTCGTTACTTTTCGTTAGACTGTATGTTACTTTTAGTTTGTTGTTGTGTTTTTCTACATTTAAAATTCTTGCATTTCCAAATTCAGTGCTGATTAATTTGCTAACATATAAATCTAAGTTTGGCTCTATATGTTCAGTTATTTGAATTTCTGATTTGTTTTCTTTAGATTTGTTGTTAGTTTCTTTAGTTTCTTTAGTTTCTTTAGTTTCTTTATCAAATGTAAATTCAATTCCGACAACAATACCACCACGCCCACGCCCACGCCCTTTGATTTTTTCATATTTTAGATTTTTAAATGCTGTTCTTGGCATATTAAAAAGATTTTTTTCTTCTGATAATTCTTTTACAGCTGATTTTAAAATTTCTTTATCAATTTCTGATATTCTATATTTAGTAGGTATATCGAGACGGCGTCTAAACTCATCAAAATCAAGTTTTAATAATCCAGTACTCCTAAATTGTTTCAAAAGCATATATAATCTTTTGGCGTATTTTCCGCTAAGACTCATAAATTCAGCTAGTTCAAATTGTGTAAAATTACTATTCAATTTATTGATTAAATAGCTAAAATCAGGATTAATTCTGACTTCTAAAGACTCTAAAATTTCAGCGTCTAAATGATCAATCGCTTTTGGATTTTTGATTGTATTAATTTTGAATGTTGGAAACATAGTAATATAATTATATGATGTGCGATCATCATTATGAGTTATATACTCAAATCCTCTTTGACGCATACGATCCGCCATAGTTTTTAGCATAAAAGCTAATAATTTACTATCATACGCACTGCCAAAAAAATTTGAAACTTCACTAACTGTAAATTTAATAATTTGTGTTTCTTTGTCTTTCAAATGATACAAAAGATTACAAAAAATATTCATTTCTTGCTCTTTAAACTCTGGAAATCTTAACTCGTTAAGTCGATTGTCATATGCAACAATTTCTTTCATTAAAATCCTTTCAGAAGCCGTTTTTAGCATTATAGCACATTAATTAATTTTTGTAAAGGGATAAAAATAATAATACTACCCTTAATTAGCTACCCTTAATAGTTTAAATTTCCCCCCCCCTTAATAGCCAAGCAAAATCTCTTTAAATATTGATATAAATCTGTTTATGCAAAAATAATTTCCTTTTCCACAATCTCCCTCGCACAAGCCCTTATGTTATTGAGGCATCCTGTCCATTCTAAGGCGTTTTCTGCCTTTAGCTGTTCCGTTATGCCCTGTGCCTGTTTCATACCCTCTATGAGCCTTTCAAAGCGTTCCTGTGCCTGTCTGTTGATGTCGGCAAGGTAGGCGTTTAGCCTGCCGCTTGTAAGAAGATTGGTGTATGTAACTTTACGGTACTGTTTTAGATAATCTAAATGCCGTTGCCCCCAGATGCCTATTGCCTGTTCTTCTTCGGCGGGTACAGTTAAGCACGGTATCAAATAATCCCCTTGCCTTTCGTATTTGCCGCCCAGTTCCTCAAATAATGATTTTGCCATTGTCTGTTACCTCCACATTCTTTTTTATTTTGAATGTCCGCAAAATCCGTCCTACATCCATTGGAGCTTATGACCGTTCTCATAATTTACGGAATTGACAATAAAGTGCGTGTGTATATGCCCCTTGTCTATATGCGTGGCTATCAGAACTTCATGCCCTTTCCATGCCTTTGTATGCTCTGCCAGCTCGACAGCGTTCTTGTGAGCCTGCTCCGGGGTTATTTCCTCGTCCTCATGGTAGGATTGCACATAATGCTTATAGGTTCTTCCGTCCGTCTTGCCCCACAGCTCCTTGGTGGCTTGCATTTCGTCCTTTACTGTATCTGGTTCACAGTGCAGACCGCTGACAAGCTTATCCTCTGTCTTTTCCTCTTTGGTCACATAGTCCAGTGCTTGCCCTATGCCTGCTTTTGAAGATACTGCTTTAATAACTGCCATACTTCTCTCACCTCTTTCATGGTGTTAGGAAGCTCTTGCTTATAGTCCACATATCCATTTTCATTCAGCTTCTTGGCTATCTGGTTCAGATTGTTGCCTTGCCTTTTCAGCTCTGGATATATCTCTTTCAGTCCGTCCAGATTGACAATGTTCGACTGTGTGAGGGCTTCAATGATATATTGCTGTTGGCTCTTTCCAGACTGCTCTACTTTTTCTTTTATCTGTGCAAGTTCTTCCTCTGACACTCTTATAACTATCTGCTTCGGTCTTGTCCTATTCATTGATGAAGTCCTCTCTTTCCTTTACCCACTTCTTAATGAGTTCGATTTCCTCGTTCATGTTCGGCTCTTTCTCTGGCTTCCAGTCCGCTCTCATGTCTTTCAGTTCTTCCAGTGCTTCTTCTAAGTCTGCCTTATAGCTTTCTAAATCTTCTTTTTCGCTTGCTATATATTCATCAACACTATTGTAACAAGGCACACACTCATAATCCTTTCAAATCTCATTTTATATGACTTTTGCAAGCTGTTAAGCTAACTTGTGGAACATATGCCGAACCTTATCTATACGGCTATTCGGGCGGCGGGGTTGGCAAATAAATTTACCAATAGCTGGCTGGTATCCTTTTAACTCTGTCAAGCAGACTCCCTGCCCATTTGTGAAATAAGTTAAATCGTTCCTGTATTCTTGAATACATCTAGCAGGGATTTCTCCTTTCAGAATGACCTCGTCATTCTTTATCTGAGTACTTACAATATCTGCACAATACCTTGGAGCATCATGATACGCCCGTGAGAGATATTCCTGCGGTGCATAAATTTCAAAGTGGAGATATGGCTCTAATAGTTCTGTCCCTGCTTTTTTTAAAGCCTGCTCCAATACGATAGGGGAAAGCAGCCGAAAGTCTGCGGGGGTACTTACAGGACTATAATACAATCCATATTCAAAACAGATTTTACAGTCTGTCACTTTCCATCCATACAGCCCCTGCTCGCAGCCATAAAGAACCCCCTCCATAACCGCATTTTGGAACGATTGATTTAAATATCCAAGTGAAACTCTGCTTTCATACTGCACTCCGCTTCCAATAGGGAGCGGCTCTATGGACAACCCGACAGAAGCCCAGAAAGGATTTGGCGGGACTTCTATGTGGATGGTATATTCTGCTTTTCTAAGCGGTCTTTCCATATATATAACAGTAGGCTCTTTTATTTCTGCCTCCACATGATATTTTTCCTCAAGGATGGCACAAATGACTTCCATCTGCAAATTCCCCAAAAAAGAAAGTATAATCTCATGCGTTGTAGTATCCACATAATATTTTAAAAGAGGGTCGCCATCTGAAATTTCTGTAAGTGCCCCAAGCAATATTTCCCGCTGTTCAGATTTCTTTACTGCAATCGTTGTTTGGAGCATAGGGAGAGGATTTTCAATAAATTTTCTCTGCGGCAACAGTATTTCGTTCCCCAAAATACTGTTTAGCTGCAAAACATCATTTGGTAAAATTACAATATCACCAGAGCAGGCTGTATCGGATGAATATAATTCACCGTTTGTCGGAACATACATCTCTGTGATTTTTATTTTCTCTTTTTCAGATATTCTAATAACATCCCTCAAATGCAATGTTCCGCTATATATACGCACATAAACAAAACGCCGCCTTTTCTCTGAATATTCAATCTTAAAAACCTGCCCGCATAGTTCAGATTGACCTTCAGGCGTTGATGAATAAAATTTACTGGCAATTACTTCTATAAGCTGCCGAATCCCCAGATTGTTTTTAGCGCTTCCGTGATAAACGGGAAATAACGTTCCGTTTTGGAATCTCCTGTTTTCTTCCTGTTCCAGTTCTGACATTTTAAACGGTTTCCCTGACATATATTTCTCTAATAGTTCATCGTTTCCCATAATTACCGCATCCCACTGTTCCATATCGTCATTGTCCGTTACATTTATATGGGGATGCTGCCCAACCTTTTGCTTCACTATAATTTCCGAAGAAAGCTTTGCTTTCATTTCCCGATATACCATTGGCAAATCAATCCCCTCTTGGTCAATTTTATTGATGAAAAAAATTGTCGGAATCTTCATTATCTGTAGTGCATGAAACAGTATACGGGTCTGTGCCTGTATGCCATCCTTTGCAGAAACTAATAATACTGCTCCGTCTAATACGGATAAAGAACGGTATACTTCCGCCAAAAAATCCATATGGCCTGGCGTATCTATAATGTTGACTTTTACATCCTCCCACTGAAAAGATGTCACTGCTGTCTGGATAGTGATTCCCCTTTGACGCTCCAAATTCATTGTATCTGTCCTTGTTGTGCCTTCATCTACGCTCCCTAGTTCTGCAATTGCACCACTGGTATACAATAAACTTTCCGTTAATGTTGTCTTTCCTGCGTCAACGTGAGCCAGAATGCCTAAGTTAATTATTTTCATGTAATTTTCCTCCTATCAACACCCAAAAAAGGGCATAAAAATACCCAGTGATAAATACTCCTATCACTGGGTAAATAACTCCAATAGCCCCAAAACACTTATATGTTTTCGGGCATATAAAATTACATGATAAAAGTATTCTTAAACTGGGTACAAAAAACTAAGCCCCATATTAAAAGTGAAACGGGACTGCTACTTTTTGTTCCCACTATCAAATTGACAGTTTATTTAAGAATACCTTGCCGCATATTTATTAACTCCTTGTATAATACTGAATCTAATTATATTCCTTAACCCTTTATTTGTCAAGCTGACAAACTAAAGCAGAAAAAGCGGCAGGATTTCCCCCTGCCACTAATCTAGATATTTGAGAGATTAAAACGAGATTACATTAATATCACTACCTTTAATCTTTAAATTTCCCCCCTTAATAGTTTAAATTTCCCCCCTTAATAGTTTAAATTTCCCCCCTTAATAGTTTAAATTTCCCCCCTTAATAGTTTAAATTT
>NZ_MJKK01000013.1:0-13955 GCF_002138755.1 Campylobacter sp. P0109 | reverse complement strand
CGAAGACCCAAAAAGCTTCACTCCAAATCCAGGTAAAATCACAAAATATGTCGCCCCAGGCGGTAGAAATGTCAGAATGGATAGCCATGTTTATGAGGGTTATAGCGTTCCGCCGTATTATGATAGCATGATAGGCAAATTAATCGTCCATGATATAGATAGAAATAGAGCTATTGCTAAGATGAAAGTAGCACTTGATGAGCTAATCATACAAGGGATTAAAACAACTAAAGATTTCCATATAAATATGATGAATAATGATGATTTTATCAATAATTTATATGATACAAACTATTTGGCAAAGCATTAATTTAATTTTAATTCCAAGCTAAATTAATTTACAATAAATTTAATGGTGTCTAATTTATAAATTAGACACCTATTTTAAGCTGAGTTGATTTGTGGTATAATTTGCAACTGAGCCAAATTTAACCTATTTTATGGGTATTTGGCTATGGTTTAAAGGTATTAATTTGTCCATTTTAAAAAAAATGCTAAAAATAGCGAATTTGTGGAAAAATTTAGTTATAATACAAACGCAAATTAAACGCATTTTTATAAATTATAGAATTTTCATTTGTAATAGCGATAAACACGCCATTATTTGCAGCACCCATATCTACATTTATAGACAATTCATACATAAACAACTCCAACTATATAAATGATTTTGATTTTAATGAAATTTGGCTTACAATGGTTTAAAATATAAAATAAGTTTAGAAAATTAAGAAAAAATTGATAACTAAATATCTGTAATACTAACTAGCTTATCTATGTGCGATATTAAATTTATTAAGACTCAAAATTGCTACTAGCTTTTGATCTGCTAGTAGCTACAATAATTAAAGCGATTAGATTTTAATAAAATAATCTCTTTAATAATATCTCAAATATACTTGGTTAAAACCTAATTTCCTTTAACGCTTAACTCTTTTAAGAACTCTTCTATATTATATTTAGCTCTATAAGTTTCGCTCATTAAATGTATCATTATATCGCCAAGATCAATTACAGTCCAATCATCGCTACTTTCTACACCTAAAAAATTCTCACCGGCTGGTTTTAACTCTGTTTTTAAATCATCAAGCAAAGCAAAGCCATGACGAGCAGCCAAAGTGGTAGCTACAATTACAAATTTACTTAAATAATCCCTTCCTTGCATATCTATAACTTCGATATTTTCAGCCTTTTTTTCATCTAAAAGCTTAACAATTTTATCTATTCTATTTTGCATTTTTATCCTTATAAAATTTCTCAACACTATCTAAAATAGCAGTTGGAATATGCTTAAAATTTAACTCAGATTTAATCTTTGAAGATGAGATTTTAACATTTATATCTAGTTTTTGCAAATTTTCATCTATTTTAATACCATCTCTACACGCTACAACAAAGCTTACTAATGCTTTTAACTCATCATATCTATGCCATTTATGCAAGCTATTCAGCTGATCAGCACCGATTATTAGATAAATTTTCTTAGGATTAAACTCACGCTTAAAATATCTCACACTCTCTATTGTAGCCACAGGTCGATTTTGCGAAATTTCATAATCACTTATTATAATTTTTTCATCCAGATTAGACCAAAGCTCATTACACCACTGAAGTCTCAAAAGCGGTGGCGCACCAAATTCGCTCTTAAAAGGGCTTAAAAATGTTGGAATAATAATAAGTTTATTAATATTTAAGCTCTTTAAGGCCTCTTTTACGATCATATCATGACCCAAATGTGGCGGGTCAAAACTTCCACCAAAAATAGCTATATTCAATTTTTTTTAACCTTTTTTTTAGTAAAATAGCCAAATTATACCCAAAAAGGATGAAAATGGCACTTAAAATAGCAATTAATGGTTTTGGAAGAATCGGCAGATGTGCTGCTAGGATTATACTCAATAACCCAGCAGAGTATGAATTAAGCATTATAAACGATACTGCTGAACGCAAAATGACTAGATACCTTCTCAAATATGACACCGTTCATGGTGAATTCGATCAAGATGTAGAGGTTTTAAATGATGATTATATCGCCGTTAATGGCAAAAAAATCAGAGTTTATAGCACAAGAGATATAAATGATTTAGACCTAAGGGGAATCGATGTAGTATTGGAATGTACCGGCAAATTCCTTACAAAAGAGCAATGCCAAACCTACATCGCCAAAGGTGCTAAAAAGGTTATAATGAGCGCCCCAGCTAAGGATGATACTCCAACATTTGTTTTAGGTGTAAATTCAGATAAATACGAAGGCCAAACAATCATCTCCAACGCAAGCTGTACTACCAACTGCTTAGGTCCTGTAACTAGAGTATTAGAAGATCTTTATGGTATAAAAAAGGGCCTTATGACCACCATCCACGCCTATACAAACGGCCAAAGCCTAGTAGATGTCAAATGCCGTGATTTTAGGCGTTCTAGAGCAGCCGCTGCTAATATGATCCCTACTAGCACAGGTGCTGCCAAAGCTATGAAATTAGTAATGCCTAGCCTAGATGGCAAACTACACGGACAAAGCATTAGAGTTCCAGTCCCAAATGTATCAATTGTAGATTTGACTGCTGTACTTGAAAAAAGCGTAACAAAAGATGAGCTAAATAACGCATTTGTAGAAGCTAGCAAAGGTAGCTTAAAGGGCATTATGGCTGTGGATTTTGATGAGAGAGTGAGTAGCGATTTTATCACCTCAAACTACTCAAGCATAGTAGCAGCTGATCTAACTCAAGTAATTTGCGGTGATATGATTAAGGTAATGGCGTGGTATGATAATGAGTGGGGCTATAGCAATCGCTTAGTTGAAATGGCTAAATTTATAAGCGAGAAGTGATATGAGTGAGATTATTTCTATAAAAGATATTGAATTTAAAAGTGGTAGCAAGGTTCTTGTAAGGTGTGATTTTAACACACCTATGGATGAATTTAATAATATTACAGATGATAGAAGAATCCGCTCAGTTATCCCAACTATAAGATATATTTTAGATCAAGGTTGCTCTGTTATCTTAGCTAGCCACTTAGGTCGCCCAAAAAATGGCTACGAAGACAAATACTCACTTCTACCAGTAGCCAAAAGACTTGGTAGATTAATGGATAGAGAGATTAAATTTGCTCACGATGTAGTCGGCCACGATGCTAAAGAAAAGGTTCAAAAGCTACAATCTGGCGAGATTTTGTTATTAGAAAATTTACGCTTTGAAAAAGGCGAGACAAAAGATGATATAAACTTGGCTAAAACTCTTAGCGAATTTGCCAATTACTATGTCAATGACGCTTTTGGCGTATGCCATAGAGCTCACTCTAGCGTCCATGCTATAACCCAATGCTACGATAGCGAGCATAAGGCCGCTGGATTTTTGCTAATTAAAGAGATTGAATTTGGTCAAAATCTAATCCGCCACCCTAGTCGCCCATTTGTCGCAGTAACAGGCGGATCAAAAGTGAGTGGCAAACTCCAAGCCCTAACCAATCTCTTGCCACGCATTGATAAATTAATCATCGGTGGCGGTATGGCATTTACATTTTTAAAAGCTCTTGGTGAAAATATCGGAAATTCCCTTTTGGAAGAGGAGTTAGTAGAAGAAGCATCAAACATTCTTAAAAAAGGCCGTGAGCTAGGCGTGAAAATTTATCTGCCTGTTGATGTCGTAGCGGCTCAAAGTTTTAGCAATGATAGTGCGATCAAGTATGTCCCTGTTCAAGAGATCCCAAATGGCTGGATGGGGCTAGATATCGGCCCAGCTAGTGTGAAGCTATTTAAAGAGGCGATTGCCGATGCTCAAACCATCTGGTGGAATGGCCCTATGGGGGTTTTTGAGAGGGATAAATTTAGCAAAGGTAGCATAAAAATGAGCCACGCTATTGGCGAGAGCTTTGCTACTACTGTGGTCGGTGGTGGCGATACTGCTGATGTAGTTGAGAGAGCTGGGGATACTGATGAGATGACCTTTATCTCTACTGGTGGTGGTGCTAGCTTGGAGCTTATAGAGGGCAAGGAGCTGCCTGGGGTTAGAGTGCTTTTAAGAGAAGATGATATATGATTTACGCTGCGAATTTAAAATGCAACCACACCAAAAAAAGCTATGCAGATTATGCTAAAAAGCTTAGTAATGGACTTAGTCAAAATAGTAATAGCGTGATTGTATTTCCTCCATTTACTGCTTTGAGTGAAGATAAATTTAACTTCACTCAAGGGGCGCAAAACTTCTATCCAGCACAAAATGGCTCATATACTGGTGAGATTGGTAGTCAAATGCTAGAAGAATTTGAGATTACTACTGTAATGATCGGCCATAGCGAAAGACGCGCTCTAGGTGAAGATGAGCCATTTTTAAAAGCCAAATTTGATTATGCTGTGAGCAAGGGCTGGGATATTATCTACTGTATTGGCGAAGATGATATAACTCATATGAATGGAAGCACCAAAGAATTTCTAAGCGATCAATTAGCAAATATTGATTTAAACTATGAAAATCTAGTAATCGCCTATGAGCCAATCTGGGCGATTGGCACTGGAAATAGTGCTAAAGTTGAATTTATAACTGAAATTTTGGATTTTATATCTAGCAAATGCTCAGCTCCACTTCTATATGGCGGTAGCGTAAATATAACAAATATAGATGAGATAAAAGCGATAAAATCATGCAATGGAGTTCTTGTCGGTACTGCTAGTTGGGATGCTGATAAATTTTTAGAAATTATCAAAAAGGGTTAATAATGATACTAGAAGGTAAAAAAGGTTTAATAGTCGGTGTAGCAAATAAAATGAGCATAGCCTATGGAATTGCTCAAGCTTGTAAAGCTCAAGGTGCCCAGCTTGCTTTTACATTTTTAAATGATGCAATTAAAAAAAGAGTAGAACCAATCGCAGCTGAACTTGATAGTTCGCTAATTTATGAACTAGATGTAAATAATCAAGAACACCTTGATACTCTAGCAGATAAAATTGCTAAAGATTTTGGCGAGATTGACTTTGTAGTTCATGCTGTAGCTTTTGCTCCTAAAGAGGCATTAGAGGGTGAGTTTATCAACACTACAAAAGAGGCATTTGATATTGCTATGGGTACTAGCGTCTATTCTCTTATCTCTCTTACTCGTGCAGTGCTTCCGGTGCTAAAAAGTGGTGGTTCTATCTTGACTCTTAGCTACCTTGGTGGGGCTAAATTTGTCCCACATTATAATGTAATGGGCGTAGCTAAAGCAGCTCTTGAAAGTAGCGTAAGATATCTTGCTCATGACCTTGGAGCTAAAAATATTAGAGTAAATGCTATCTCAGCAGGGCCGATTAAAACCTTAGCAGCAAGTGGAATTGGCGATTTTAAGATGATTTTACACTGGAATGAGTGTAACGCCCCATTAAAAAGAAATGTCAGCATAGAAGATGTAGGTAAAAGCGGTATGTACCTACTAAGCGACCTTGCAAGTGGCGTAACTGGAGAAGTCCATTATGTCGATGCTGGATATAATATCATGGGTATGGGTGATGTTTTAAGTGATGCTTTTGGCAATACAGTCTTAGCCTGGGATGCAAAGTAGGCTAAATTTATCATTTCAGTTTAACTAATATACTTACTTTAAAATACTATTTCGTCATTGCATTTGTAATGACGAAAATCTCCAAATTTAAATTAAAAATCCAATTTAAAAACTTCAAAAATATACTAAAATACTTAAAAAATTTATATCTAAATTCAAATTTATAGAATATTTACTTAATTTTTATGCAAAATTTATGTAAAATAGTATATTATTTTACAGTAAAAAGATAAAGTTTATCCTAATTATTTTAGGAAGAGGAAGGATAGTTTTGAAAGTTTATTTAGACAACAACGCAACAACAATGATTGACCCTGAGGCTTTAGAGTTGATGCTTCCATTCCTTGGTGAGAAATTTGGCAATCCAAATTCACTTCACAGCTACGGAAGCCAAACACATCCAGCACTTCGCAAGGCGCTAGATCAGCTCTATACTGGTATAAATGCAGCTGATAATGATGATATAGTAATAACTGGATGTGCCACTGAGAGCAATAACTGGGTATTAAAAGGTATATATTTTGATAAAATATTAAAAGGCGATAAAAAGCGTATAGTTACAACTACAGTAGAACATCCAGCTATCGGCGCTACCTGTGCATTTTTAGAATCTCTTGGTGTAGAGATTACTAAAGTAGATGTAAATAATCAAGGGGTTATCACTGCTGACGATCTACGCAATGTGATGAGTGATGATGTTGCACTTGTAAGTGTAATGTGGGCAAACAACGAAACTGGTATGATCTTTCCAATCAAAGAACTATCTAGCGTAGCACATGAATTTGGCGCACTTTTTCACACCGATGCAGTTCAAGCAATAGGCAAAATTCCCGTAGATGTACAAGATGCGAATGTTGATTTTTTAAGCTTTTCAGGACATAAATTCCATGCACCAAAAGGAGTAGGCGCTCTATATATCAAAAACTCAATGCCTCTTACTAGCCTTCTTCATGGTGGCGAACATATGGGCGGACGCAGAAGTGGCACATTAAATGTTGCTGGTATAGTAGCAATGGGTCAAGCATTAGAAAATGCAAATAAATTCCTAGCCTTTGAACAAAGCCATGTAGGAAGATTAAGAAATAAGCTAGAAGATGCACTATTATCACTACCAGATGTTACAGTAGTAGGTGATAGAGCCAATCGTGTGCCAAATACAATCCTAGCAAGTATTAAAGGCGTAGAGGGTGAAGCAATGCTATGGGATCTAAACCAAGCCGGTATAGCAGCAAGTACTGGCTCAGCCTGTGCAAGTGAGGATCTAGAAAGCAACCCTATAATGGAAGCCATCGGTGCTGATAGCGAACTAGCACATACAGCACTTAGACTATCACTCTCTCGCTTTAATACTGAAGAAGAGATAGATTATACAATAGAAAAAATTAAACATGCCGTACATAGACTAAGAAGCATATCAAGTAGCTACGCATACGCCCCAAAATGGCATAAATCAGGACTATAAAGGAAATAATAATATGGCAAAAGGTAATTTAATAAGCGGAAATATATGGGAAGAGTACTCTCAAAAAGTTCAAAATGCAATGAACGCACCAAAAAATATGGGTGAAATTACAGAAGAAGATGCTAAAGCTCTAGGCTGTAAGCTAATAATTGCGGATCATGGCGCTGAGAGCTGTGGTGATGCAGTTAGACTATATTGGGCTGTTGATGAAGCTACTGATATTATTAAAGATGCTAAATTTAAAAGCTTTGGTTGTGGTACAGCAATTGCAAGTAGCGATTATATGGCAGAACTATGCAAAGGCAAAACAGTAGATCAAGCAGTTAAAATCACAAATATAGATGTAGAAAAAGCTATGCGTGATGATCCAGATATTCCAGCAGTTCCACCGCAAAAGATGCACTGCTCAGTAATGGCATATGATGTTATCAAAGCTGCGGCTGCTAGCTATAAAGGCGTTGATCCAGACCACTTTGAAGATGAGATTATAGTATGTGAGTGCGCTAGAGTTAGCCTTGGTACAGTAAAAGAGGTGATAAGATTAAATAATCTTACAACAGTAGAAGAAATTACTCAATACACAAAAGCTGGAGCATTTTGTAAATCTTGCATTAAGCCTGGCGGACATGAAAAAAGAGAGTACTACCTAGTAGATATTTTAGCTGAAGTAAGATCTGAAATGGAAGCTGAAAGAATGAAAGCTATAGCTGATGCTAAAATAAGCGGAAGTGGCGTAGATAGCGATCTAAGCTTTGAGGAGCTAACAGTAGTAAAACAACTAAAAGCAGTAGAGGCTATTATCGATGAGCATGTAAGACCAATGCTAGAGATGGATGGTGGAAATATGGAAATATTAGATATCAAATCTGAAGAAAGCAGAATAGATATATATATTAGATACCTAGGTGCGTGTAGCGGTTGTGCTAGTGGTGCTACTGGAACACTATATGCGATTGAAAATATCTTGCAAGAGAGTCTAAGTCCAAATATTAGAGTAATCCCTGTATGATAAATGCTAAATTTAAAGCTGGCAAATACTATATTGGTGATTTAGCTAAAATTTTAGATTATGCAAATTTGACGAACCTTAAGTATGGCTTTGGATCTTTAGATGAGTTTGTATATGGAAATTTTAAGTTAGAGTGTGATGAGATAGCCGATAGTGATGGATTTATATATAGCGTCGATAGTGCAAATTTTGGTATAATCGACGCTAAAATAATTGACGATGAGTTGCTAAGTAGTAGGATTTTAACTCTAAGACATGGATTTATAGCTAATAAATTTAGCAGCCACCCACTTGCTAGGATTGTCGACTTTAAAGATGAATTTAAAGTTAGCATTTGTGATAATGAGATAAAATTTGGTAATATTATACTAAATTTATAAAAATTTATTGGTAAGTTTTGCTTTTTTAAAATCAATTTTCAGCTAAAATTATTATAAAATTTAATATAATAGAGAAATTTATATTTTTTCATAGAGAGTTTTGAAATGGTACCTAGCTGGGACGATAAATATAGCATTGGCAATTCAGATATAGACTTACAACATCAAAAGCTATTTGATCTAGCCAAAAAATCCTTTATTTACGCTAATAAAAATGTATCTCGTGAAGAGATTCGCGGTATCGTGGCTGAGTTTTTTGAATATATGAAAGAACACTTCAAAGACGAACAGGAATATATGGAGCTAATTGGCTATCCGTACTTGCACGAACACACTATGATTCATAAAGACATAATCGCTAGTATGGCGGGTCTAATCAAAACTGCTAAAAATGTAAATGATTTAAAAGAAAATCTTTTATTAATTGCTGAAAAGTGGCTAGTAGAGCATATTTTAAAAGAGGATGCCAAAATAGAAAAATGGCGTCAAGCAAACCTAGAACACGCAGAAAATGAGCTAATCGAAGAACAACCAAAACAATATAAATATACCTGCGGTTGTCCTAATAAAATCCATCTTGTTCCACCTTATATTCATGAGAAAATTGTCGAGGGTAAGAAATTCTCTTGTATGACTTGCAAGGTAGTTATTAAAATCAAGCTTTCATAAGGTAGCATAGTTAAATTATTTATTACCTTATGCTAGTATCTTTTAATTTAAATTTTATCAGCATTTTATTATTATTGCTTAAGTTTTAACCATATTTTTATACATTTATCAGTTGCCAATAATCTCTTACAGCTAACACTTAATACAAGAGATTATTTTGCTACTGTTAAATATCTATACTTTTATTTTCTGCTTAGCATAGTTGCGTCACATACTACTTACTTTATCTTAAATAGCTTACAAAAACATCGCAAATACTACTCCGCAAATTAATAGCGGAATGTTAAAAAATACAAATGTCGGCACACAAGTATCATATATATGATTATGCTGACCATCAGCATTTAGTCCAGATGTTGGCCCAAGAGTGCTATCACTAGCAGGACTCCCAGCATCTCCTAATGCCGCAGCAATACCTATAAGCAATATAGTAGCAGCATGGCTAAATTCTAGCGAGATACAAAATGGAACATAAAACGCCGCAATAATAGGGATCGTCCCAAAGCTCGTTCCAATTCCCATAGTAACAATAAGTCCAATAGCTAGCATAATAATCGCTCCACCAAGCTTACCGCCACTAATTGCAGTGGCAAATTCAACCAGCTCACCAATCCCGCCAGTCTCTCTAATAACAGATGCAAACCCAGCTGCAACAAGCATAATAAACGCAATAAATGCCATCATACTTAGGCCATCTTCCATTACTTTGTCAATCTTTTTATATTCGATCCCACCAAAAGCTACCATAAAAATAAGCCCCATCAATCCACCAAGCGGCAAAGAACCGCTCCATAATTGCACGCCAAAGGCAATCACAACACCAATAAGTAAAACCCACTCTTTCTTGCTCATTTTAATATCAAGCTTGCTATCATAAAGCTCTTTAGCTTCCATAGGGCTTTGCTCATAACTGCGTGGCTTACGATAGTAGATAATCGCCAAAAATAGCCCAATAAGCATCGCTACTCCACCAAGCCACATAACAGAGCTAATATCAGATAGATTAGTCTCTAGTCCATTTTGGCTTATCTCCTTGGCTAAGATATTATGAAAAATTAGCCCAAATCCAACCGAAGCACTCACATATGGAGCCTTCAGCCCAAAAGTCAAAGCACACGCTACGGCTCGCCTATCAATTTGCATTTTATTCATAAGTGCTAAAAGTGGCGGAATAAGAATAGGAATAAATGCGATATGCACCGGAATTAAATTTTGTGAAAAGCATGCTACAAATGCAATTGTAAGCACAAACCAAAATGTTTTTTTGCTAATTAATTGGCTTACATAGTGAATTAAAATTGCAGTTAGATTACTCATAGCAATAGCAGCGGCTAACGCACCAAGAAGAATATAGCTAAGAGCAGTCTCAAGATTGCCTTGCATACCTTTGATTAAAATGTTAATTGTAGTAATAATATCAATATTTGCGCTTACTCCAGCTATCAATGCAGAGATAAGAATAGCTAATAAGATATTAAATCTTAAAAGACACAGCGTACACATTACAATCACGCCAATAACTACAGGATTTAAAAGAAGCATTGTCTACCTTTTATTTTGATTAAATTTGGAATTATATATATTTTTGGCTTAAATTGCTAAGCTGTATTAGCTTAAATTTTATTAAAATTCAGTTTAAGTTAAAATACAATTAGATAAAATCTAACATTTTGTTATTTTTGAAAAAAGAGAGTCGATGAGCGAGATTATTGGATATAATGTAGATGGAGAGATAGTAGATACTCAAAGCTACACCGGCGGTGGTAGCGAGATTAAATTTGACAACTCTAAAGAGGCGCTAGAGATTATACGCCACTCATGTGCGCACTTAATGGCTGCAGCGATTAAGGAGCTTTATCCTAATGTTAAATTTTTTGTTGGACCTGCTATTGAGGATGGATTTTACTACGATATGCGTGTAAGCAAAAGCGATGGTAGCAAACTAGGCGAAGATGATTTAGCTATAATTGAGAAAAAAATGAAAGAGTTAGCCTTAGCTAAAACTCCAATTGTAAAAATAAACTCAACTAAATCAGAAGTAGCTGCAAAATACGCCGATGATGACCTAAAACAAGAGGTATTAAAAAGAATTCCAGATGGTGCTGTAAGCCTGTATTCTCAAGGTGGTTTTGAAGATATTTGTCGTGGGCCACATATTCCAAATACAATTTTTGCTAGATTTTTTAAACTTACTAGAATAGCTGGGGCATATCTTGGCGGTGATGAAAATCGTGAGATGCTAACTAGAATTTATGGTACAGCTTACGCTGATAAAGAAAGTCTAAATGAGCATATTAGAATTATCGAAGAGGCTAAAAAACGTGACCATCGTAAACTTGGCACAGAGATGAAATTCTTCACCTTTGATGAGAGCGTTGGTGTTGGACTCCCTATTTGGCTACCAAATGGATCAAGGCTTAGAAGCCGCTTAGAGCATAAACTATATCGCACTCATAGACTTCGTGGATATGAGCCAGTGCGTGGACCAGAGATTTTAAAAAGCGATGCTTGGAAGACAAGTGGCCACTATGCTAATTATAAAGAAAATATGTACTTTACAGTAATTGATGATCAAGAGTATGGCATTAAACCAATGAATTGCGTAGGCCATATTAAAGTTTATCAAAGCGAGATTAGAAGCTATAGAGATCTTCCGCTTAAATTTTTTGAGTATGGCGTAGTGCATAGACACGAAAAGAGCGGAGTACTACATGGGTTATTTAGAGTGCGTGAATTTACTCAAGATGATGCACATCTATTTTGTATGCCAAGCCAGATTAAAGAAAATGTTTATGAGATTTTAAGTTTTGTTGATACTCTTATGAATGCATTTGGATTTAGCTATGAGATGGAGATTTCTACCAAACCAGCTAAGGCTGTTGGCGATGATGAGGTATGGGATATAGCTACAAAAGCCTTAAAAGATGCTTTAGATGAAAAGGGATTAAAATATGGTATTGATGAAGGTGGCGGTGCGTTTTATGGGCCAAAAATAGATATTAAAATTACAGATGCCCTTAAAAGAAAATGGCAGTGTGGCACTATTCAAGTAGATTTTAACCTTCCAGCAAGATTTAATCTAGAATATATTGATGAAAACAATGAACGCAAACAGCCAGTTATGCTTCATCGTGCAATTCTAGGAAGCTTTGAGAGATTTATTGGGATTTTACTTGAACATACTGCTGGTGAATTGCCATTTTGGATTGCGCCAACTCAAGTTGTGATCATACCAATTGGTGAAGCTCATCAAGAGTATGCTAAAGAGATCTATGCAAAATTACTTGATATGAATATAGATAGTGAAATCTTTAGCAAAAATGAAACACTAAATAAAAAGATTAGAAATGCAGAAAAACAAAGAGTACCTATGATAATAGTACTTGGCGATAATGAAGTGGCAAATAGAGGTGTAGCACTGCGTGATCGTAGAGCTAGAGAACAAAAGGATATAAGTCTAGATGATTTTTATAGCTTAGTCCAAACCAAATTAAACGAGGTGAATATTTGAGCAAAGATAAAGAGGTTTATCTAAACGATGAAATTCGTGCAAGCGAGGTTAGATGTGTAGGAGATGATGGCACTGCGTATGGTGTTATCAGTAGAGATGAAGCGTTAGATATCGCTAATAAAATGGGATTGGATCTAGTTTTGATAGCAGCCGATGCTAAACCACCAGTATGTAAGATAATGGATTATGGTAAATTCCGTTATCAACAAGAGAAAAAGCAAAAAGAGGCTAAGAAAAAGCAAAAAGTAATAGAGATAAAAGAGATTAAGCTTTCCGCCAAAATTGCACAAAATGATATAAACTATAAGATAAAACACGCTCAAGAGTTTTTATCTGAGGGCAAGTATGTTAAATTTAGAGTATTTTTAAAGGGGCGTGAGATGTCTACCCCAGAACTTGGCGTAAATATGCTTGAAAAGATTTGGGAGATGGTTCAAGAATATGCAGATAGAGATAAAGCTCCAGTTCTTGAGGGTCGTTATGTAAATATGCTTGTAACGCCTAAAAAATAACGCTACAAGCATATTAATTAGGTAGGTGAATTTCATAGATGTCCACCTACCAAACTGATAAATTATAAAATAAATCCAAAATAACTTCTAATAATTAGATTGATTACTATACTATTTAATCTAGATAAAATCCTAAAATAATATTTGAAATTAATAATATAAAAAGCTTGATATATTGTATATAAACCCTCGCAATGGCTAAGCATTGCGAGTAAATTTAAGATATTAAAGATTTAAATTTAAGCTACTGTAGTAGTCTTAATATATTTTGTTGTACAGCATTTGCCTGACTCATAGCGTAGCTTCCACTTTGGGCTAGTATGTTAAATTTAGAGAAGTTTGCGCTCTCACTAGCAAAGTCTACATCTCTTATTTGAGATTCAGCTGATTTTACATTTACTTGGGTAACTGTAATATTATTTATAGTAGCTACTAATTGGTTTTGTACTGAACCTAGGTCGGCTCTTAACTTATCTAGAGTTTTTCTAGCTGCTTCAGCTACATCAACCATAGCCTGGGCACCACCATAAGTATTTACGCCACCAGCTTGAGCAGCTGTACCATACACTGCCGAGAAACCGCCATTGAAAAATCCCATTGCTTTAGCTGTTTCAAAGCTAATTGTACCTGAATTCATATATTTTAAATTTACTGAAGCTTGAGCATAACCAGTTGATGCATTAGCAGCGGTTATCATAGCGTCACCAGCAGTAAAACCAGATACTAAGGATATACCACCTAAACCAACTTTAATATCTCTAGCATCTTGGCGAATAAATGTGATTTGACCCAAATAAACCGTACCAGCCGAATGCGCATCTCCAGCTAATGAAGCACCCGTTTTAGCACCAAATACAGTAGTAGCACCAGTAGATGTTGA
>NZ_MJKK01000012.1:0-15402 GCF_002138755.1 Campylobacter sp. P0109 | reverse complement strand
GGTAATGATGCAATTGGTATTGTTCAAACTGCTGATAAAGCTATGGATGAACAGATTAAAATACTTGATACTATTAAAACCAAAGCTATCCAAGCAGCCAACGACAGCCAAAACAGCGACTCTAGAAAAGCAATCCAAAATGATATCTCAAGACTTCTTGATGAGCTAGACAATATCGCCAACACCACAAGCTTCAATGGTCAAAAGCTATTAAATGGTAACTTCTCAAACAAAAACTTCCAAATAGGTGCTTATAGCAACCAAACGGCCAAAATCAGCGTAGAAAACACCAACTCAAACGCCATAGGCCACACCCATTATCTCTCTACTACGCCTATGATTTTTGATAATAATAATTTTGATACTGCGAATTTCACTATGCAATTAAACGCCGTCCCAAGCCATTTAAATGGCATTAAATTCGACGCTATCTCTGGTCAAGAGATACTAGATAATGGGCTAGGAGTCATAGCTGATAAGATAAACTCTTATAGCAGCGAGACGGGTGTTAAGGCTAAAGTGAAGAATGAATTTATTAGCTCTGTTCCGATACTTGGTAGTGCTTTTTTTCCCGGCAGTGTTTCGAAATTAAGCATAAATGGAGTAGAGATAGGGACAAATTTAAGCGTGGCAAATAGAGATCCTTCAAATGCTCTAATAGACACCATCAATGCCAAAAGCGATATAACTGGCGTTAGTGCTTCTAATGCTGGAGGGCGTTTATCAATGAGCTCTAGTAACGGTAAGCCAATATTAATTCAAGTAGGCACGACAAATGATGCCGATGCATTGGGGCTAGCTATGCAAGATAGCACCGGTGCAAAAAGCACAAGTGCATTAATCTTAGGTGAACTCTATCTACAATCAAATAATGGTTCGCCACCATCTTTGGATCTCAAAGAGACTACAGGCAATATAAAAGGTGCTGGGATTGATGGTTTAAATCCTAAGGCCGCTGATACAAATGATATAATAGGCTCTCAGCTAAGAGAACAATTATCACTTAGTCTAAGTGATTTGGTTAGAAACAAGCTAGATGAGCATGTATTAAGGGCGATGGGTCAAGTAGAGCTATTAAATCCGATTTTGGAGTTGCCAGCTGGAGTTAATAGCTATGCAGGGGCGCAAGCTTTGATAGATGTATCATTAAATGCGCTTAAAAAGCTAGACAAACTAAGGGCTGATCTAGGTTCAGTCCAAAATCAATTAGTAGCTACGATAAACAACATCACAGTTACCCAAGTCAATGTCAAATCAGCTGAAAGTCAGATAAGGGATGTGGATTTTGCTAGTGAGAGTGCGAATTTCTCTAAATTCAATATCCTAGCTCAAAGTGGTAGCTACGCCATGAGCCAGGCAAATGCTGTCCAACAAAATATATTAAGACTACTACAGTAAAATCTGATTTTAGGAAGTGCCATTATTATAATGGCACTTCTAGCAAAAATTTCTATTATTAGGGTTTAAACTCAATGAATCTCTCCTAGATAATCAAAAAAACTATTTGATACATTAAAGCTTTTGCTAAGCTGAGTTTTGTTGATTAACGAATTATCTCCTAAAATATGTTTTTTATCTTTGTGCATTATTAATACTTTCTCGGCTAATTTTTTGGCATTTTGAGGATAGTGAGTATTTATAATTATAGCTTTATTTTGATCTTTTAATTTTTGGAGAGTTTCTAGGATTATGTGTTGATTTTTAAAGTCTAAATTTGACTCTGGTTCATCTAAAATTATTATACTAGGATTATTTACTAAAGCTCTAGCAAAAACTACCATTTGAAGCTCTCCGCCACTTAGATTATCACAACTTTTATTGGCTAAATATTCAATTCCAAGACTAGATAAAGTGGCTAATGCTCTATCTTTGTGCTCTTTTTTAGGGATAAATTTTATACTTGTATTGCATCCTAAAAGCACCATATCGATTACTTTTAGTCCGATATTTAAATTTTTAGCTTGTGGAATATAGGCAATATGTGAAAATAACTCGTTATTTTTAAAACTACAGATCGATCTGTTATTTATGTAGCTTTTGCCAGATTGCCATTTTAATAATCCAATGCAACATTGAATAAGTGTAGTTTTTCCTACGCCATTGCAACCTAAAATAGCTAATGCCTCTCCTTTGTTGATGCTAAAGTTTAAATTATCAAATATTACACGCCCTGATCTACTAAATTTTCCATCTTCTACTCTAAACATACTCATAATTTCATAACCCCTTTACTACGATATAAAATAACAATAAAAAATATTGCCCCAATTATAGCACTAAGAATTGATATAGGTATTTCCTCAGAGCTAATTGAGCGACTAAGTGTATCTATAATAATCATAAAAATAGCTCCTATGAGCATACTAAATGGTAAAACCAATGCGTTATTGCTTCCTATTATTAGTCTAGCAATATGTGGAATAACTAATCCAACCCAGCCAATAATACCACAAATACTAACTGAACTAGAGACTAATAGTGTCGAACTAAGAATTAAAAGAATTCGAATTTGTCTTATATTTAATCCAAGACTTTTAGCTTCATTATCATCAAGCATTAATAGATTATGTTTCCATCTAAAAATTAAAGTAATAACTATGCCTAATGTCATTACAATGCAGCCAAATATAAGTTGGGATATATTGCTTATGCTTAGGCTTCCAAGCAGCCAATATGTAATAGCAGGAAGAGTATCTTGCGGATCGGCTATATATTTTAAAATTGATATTAGACTTTGAAATAGAGCTGAGATAATAATTCCACCAAGGATAATCATAATGCGATTATCCATATCTCTAGCAACAATAAGCGTTAAAAATAGAGTTAAAATTCCAAATGCAAAAGCAAGGCTACTTAAAAACACTATATTTAATCCAAAAAGTAAAGCTAGTGCTGCTTCAAATCCAGCCCCACTAGCTACACCTAGTATATCTGGGCTAGCTAGTGGATTTCGAAAAATAGCCTGAAAAGATGCTCCAGCTACACCAAGTGCTGCTCCGACAAAAATAGCTAAAATTACTCTTGGCAATCGAACTTCAAATAGTATGTATCTTAGTTTTTCATCTATAGGATCCCCTTTGATTAATGCTATTAATAAGTTATAAATTTGATGATAATCAATGTCATATCTACCAATGCTAAGTGCTATTAAACTAGTGCAAATTAAAATCAAAGTTGCTATAAAGTAATACATTTTAACCCTTAGTAATTATAGGCAAATTTAAGAAATGCATTTGTTCCTGGCTCCATAAGTGGATTTGAGATAGTTTTTGAATATGCAATATCTTCTGCAACAGATGGATTTCTGCCTTTTGTATTAAAGAGATTTTCTACTCCAAATGTAATCCACATATTTTTAAATTCAGAATCAAAATATCCCAAATGTGTAGAGATATATATATCGCTCATTGTATATGATCTGCTCTTTCTTTCTTGTGTATTATCAATTCTATTTTTACCCAAATATGCTCTTTGTGACCACTTAATATCTCCCCAGTTGAATTTGTATCCTAACGAAGCTAAACCATAAAATGGAGCTATATAGGCTAATGGCTTATCTGCGGTTTTATCTTGCCCATAATTATATGAGCCTACTAAATCTATAAAAAAATTATTGTATTTATGATGACTTTCATACTCTAAACCTTGAATTAATGCTTTTCCTATATTTACTGGCTTAACTTTGCCATTACTTATAGGTTGATTTTGAATCATATCGGTATAATCGGTTCTAAAATAGACTAAAGAACCATAGTTATATGCATCGCTATATCTTAGGCCAGTCTCATATGTATAGGCAATTTCAGCTTTAAGATCGTGGTTTGCTTCCGTAGTTGGACTTGGAAATAATCCATTTGTGCCAGGGCTTTTATAGCTTCTAGAGAGATTACCCACAATGCTAAAATAGTCGTTAAGATTATATAATGCACCGATACTACCAGTGATAGCATCTGATGTTTTTATATCATTATCATTTAAAAATTTAGTAGCTTCTGGTGTTTCACCAGTATACTGTTGCGATCCAATTTTAACTATATTGTAATCATATCGCAAAGAGCCCGAAAGAGTTAAGTCATTAAATATGCTCCAATCATCTTTTATAAACGCAGCAATCTCAGTGCTAGATGTTGGTCTAGAGCTTGTACTTTCTCTATTAGTTTTTAAATCTATAATTTTTATTGGAGTTGGAGAGTAGACTGTAAGTGTCGATATACCGTAGCTTAACAGATGATTTTGAATTTGTGAATCAAATAGTATATTTGTTCCTATTTGGTTGGTATTATATACTTTATTGTGTGTCCAAGGTCCGTTTATAGAGCGTCTATCTATACGCAAATCAGTATCATAATGCCTATAATAAGCATATATATCCATTTTATCGGCAAAACCTAAATTCCAAATTTCTGTTCCGACTCTTATATAGTACTCATACATTGGATCTTCATTTCGAATAATCCCAAATGAACTACCAGGTTTTGCATGGATACCGCCAGCATTATAGGTATTTATTTTTTGAAATTTACCCATTGAGTAGTATCTAATATCGTCATATGAGTAACCGATGTGATAATCAGCACCCCAGCTTTGATATTTGGAGCGTTCTGCTATGCCATCTGGGGTGCGAAAGTCACTACCTTTTCTACCATGGGTACCAATTAATATATCCCAGCCATCGCCACCGCCGATTATTTCGGCACGTCCGCCAAAGCCGTTATTTACACTATTAAATTCTAATGCTCTGATTTTAGCGTCTAGATCAAATGGGGCATTTGTATCGCCGTGATAGCGTCTAGATTTAAAATTGATAACACCATTTATTGCGCTAGAACCATATAACGAGCTGGCTGCACCTCTGATTACTTCTATTCCATCTAGTGAATTTGGATCAATCATATTTAATTCTAAAGTGCTTCTACCTGTGACTTTTACACCATCTACGGCGATTATTGAGCGAGAGTTATTAGAATTCATACCACGAACAGTAAGCTGTCCGCCAATCCCACCAGAGCGTGAGTATGTGATACCTGGAACATTATTTAATAGGCTTTGAACGCCACCGCTGCCACCAGATGTAAGGATGTCTTGATTTGTTACGACACTAACACTTCTAGTTGGTAGCTCATTTTGATACTCTTTTAATTGTTCTGTTGTATCAAGAGAGTTTATATTTAAATTTGCAACGCTTTCATCTAACTTATGTACTTGTGCTAGAACGCAAGAAGTGGCCAAACTTATTAATAATATTTTTTTCATTTTACACCTTTTTAATTTATTATTGCAGCTTCTATAGATGGATTAAATATCATATGAATATCTTGATTATCAAGTGATATATCAAAAAATATTTTATAAAATTTTTCATATTCATCTTTTAAATTTAAATTCATAAATATATCTGGATGGTTGTGCTTAGCTAAAAATAAAAGCGTCAATCCAAGATCTAAACTAGGAGCAAAAGGACGATATGAAGCCATTGGTAATTTGTATACTCTTTTATTTTTTATAGCATTTATGCTTTGCCATTGCTTTTTTGAATATATATCATCTGGGGTAGTTTGGGTAAAATTTGAGATATAGATAATATCTGGATTATGTGCAAATATCTCCTCTATACTTATGCTAGTTTTTTGTTCTTTTCCCCATTGGTTTAAGGCGCCTGAAGCAGTTATAAGATAGTCATTAATATGCCAGATGTGATGTTGTCTTTATCGATTCTATGTATGATTAGAGCTGTTGGTTTTTTAGCATTAGCAGTTGCTGTTTTAATCTGATTTTCAATATTTGATATATATTCTATTATAGATCTACTTTTTTCAGAGATATCAAAGTGCTTCTCAAGCTCTTTTAGCCAGTGAGCTAGAGTAAGTTTGGAATTATATGAATCTATATTTGTAGTTAATTCAATAACATTTAAATTAGCAGCTTTTAATCCTTGACAGATTTTAATATTTGATATACCGCAGATGTATAAATCAGCATTTAATAAAATCAACTCTTCTAAATTTGGATTATTGGCCAAAATTGCTTTTTGGTATCCAGGACGATATTTTTTTATTAAAGAGTGCTCCATTGCGCTGTATGAAGCCTTTGGGATGAGTGTTAGATTAGCATCGCTAAGCAAGCTAACTATAGGTGGTAAAGGCCACAACCCAACAACAACAACGTTCTTGGCATTTGCTATTGTAGTAATAGCAATAAGTAGCAAAAATAGTAATTTTTTCATATTTTAGCTCCATTTTTTATATCATATTCTACCCATGCTATAAATTTTTCTAAAAATACAATAGTAATTGGCATGAAGCCTTGACCGATATGATAATCTGGATCTAATGAGGTTATATACATATTTCCTGCAAAACTATAGCTATCCTTATATAAAATAGTTTTGCCGATCTCATCAACTATAATTTTTTTAGCATATTTAGGTGGATTAAATACTCCATGATAGTGCCATTTGCATTCTTGTAACTTTAAAAAATTCCAAATCTCATCACTGCTATCATACGCATACATAGGTAAGTCAGCTCCAGGATGAATCCACCACCAAAAATTTACTTGAGTAGGGGTAAAATCTATAGATGGTAAATGATCGCCCATTATATCGCCAAAGCTAATTATATGCCCACCATTTTGTAGATATTCCTCAAATTTAGCCTTGTTTTGAGTTAAAATTTTAGGGTTTAGCCTTGAAGCAATGATAATATAGTCATATTTACTAAGATCTGTAGAATGTAAATCTAATATATAGATTTGTTCTTTAATAATATTTTTAAATTTACAATTACAAACTTGAAAAAAATTTTGATTATGAAAGGCTCCACCAGTGATTATTGCATTATTCATTATTATTTCCTTTTAATTCATTTTCTAGCCATTTTATAAGATTTAACCCCATTCTTTTAGCTGTGCTTTGCTCAAATAATCCATATTCAAATAGATCAGCTCCAGCCGTATGCAATATGACTCCATTTGTGCTATTTTTATCTATATATGCGACACATTTGTCTTGATTGTCTTTTAAGATTATTGTTGCATTTTTAGGCGGAGTAATATAGCCACGACTAAAAAAGCCACATACTCCACGCCTATATGTGATATCATAATCTTTAACTCCATTTGTAATTTGATGATAGCAGGTATGAATCATTCTACTTTTAATTGGAATTTGGCTTGGTATATATAGGGATGGAGTATCTAACCAATTGATATACATTGCGCAAAAAATTAGCAAAATACCGCCTTTATCTAAGAATTCGCTAATTTTATCTTTATGTTTTAATAAAAAGATTTGATCGCAACTTCCATTTATTAAAATTATTTTAAATTTTGATAAAGCATCTGCTTTTTCTAGCATTTCATATGCATTTATTTTAATAAAAATATCACCATAAAAGTTATTATTTTGCGATGTCATGTTATCTATTTCTTGGGTATCTAATACAGCTATAGAACCTATAGACTTTATAAATTCAATTGAGCTGTCAATATCATCATAACAGATGGGTTTTGATTGCATATTTTTCCTTTGTTAATATAATTTAAAGGCGGAATTATTACATAAGTTAATTTAAAAGAAAATAAAACAAATAATATTCATTATCAATTTTAATTAAAAATAAATACTTTTAAATATCGATAAATACATATATATTTTTATAATTATTATTAACTAAATTATGTTAATATCAATTTGATTATATAAAATTTATGTATAATATAGTTACAAGTTGAATTTAGATAAAATACTACTTAAAGGAAGTAGATGGAACCTAATAAGAATAAAACAAATTTAAAACTTAAAGATGATATCGCAAAGTGTAAAAATAGCCTTAAAAGCAATTTTATGCGACTTGGTGGGCGTAATTATGGGATTTATCAATCCAAAGAGATAGATAAGTTTCTAAAAACAGCCTTTAATATACTCAAATTTGACTCATTTGGGGAGTTTGACCCAAGTGATGAGAGTGTGCCTTTGTGCGTGGTGGCAATCGGTAGCTACGCACTTGGTGAGATGAGTGTCAAGAGCAATATCGACCTAGCCATAATATATAAAAACGAGCTAGGATACAACTCAAACGCTATAGCGCAAAGATATGCTAATATCTTAAAAGAAGTTGGCCTAGATATCGAGGCTAAAATTTGTGAAAAAGATGAGCTATCACCTTTGGCTAATGATATTGAGCTTATGGTGCTATTTAGCCATATTCGCTTGGTTTGTGGATCAAAAATCTTATATAAAAATATCAAAAATCAAATTTCAAAACTCAATGAAAAGAAAAAAGATGAGCTAATTAGCTATCATTTAAGAAAGCTTGAGCCTATGAGTTGTCCGCAATATTTAGATTGTAGCCCAAATCTACTTAATGGTAGTGGTGGATTTATGGATTATAAAAGGATATTTTGGCTTTTTAGCCTTTTTGGTGGGACATTAAAGACAAATATATTAAAGTATATTGATGAAGATGAGTTAAGTGAGTTGAATTTGGCTTTTGATTATATCAGCTCTCTTCGCTCTGCCCTTCAAATTAGCGGCGGTGGCGAGATATTAGGGCGTGAATATCTAGATTCTGTAGCTAAAATAATGCAAACCAAAGCAAAAAAAGGTCTAAGCCCACAAGAGATACTCTTAAGTAAATGTCTATGGGCTATGCATACTATATATATCTATTCAAGATATCTAGCTAGGCGTGCTTTTGGGGTGAAAATATCATTAGGCACAGCTAGAATATGTCGTTTGCCAAGCGGTCTATACAATATCGCAAATACCATCTACGCACCAAGCCGCAAAAAGCCAATCGATCTTAAATCAGCGCTTAAAGAGTTAAGCTTTTTGCCAGATGTGGAGCTGAAATTTGATATAAGTGTGCTTATATATATAAAGCGTTTAGATGATGGCAACCACTCAAAAATATATGATGGATTAAAAAAGATATTAAATCGCAGATATAGCAAGGATATCTTAAAGTTACTCTTAGATAGCTCAAAGCTATTTAAGATTATAAAGCCGATGGAGTTTAGCACTCATTTGGCTAGTTTAGAAGGTGAGTATAGCCTAGATGAGAGTTGCGTGGCGATCGTAGGAGAGATAGAAAATATCCAAGATAGATTTGTTCTTAGTCTATATAATGATCTTTGTGCTAATGGCAAAATGCTATTAAAGCTAGTAGCACTTATGCATCAAGCCTCGCCAAATTATGTAAGTAGCGCTAATATATTTAGATCGTATTGTGCGAAATTAGTTCTATTACAAAAGACCATAAATATGGGGATAAATCTGATAAAAAATCAAAATCAACTAATAGATATCTTATCAGAGCCAATTAGTGAGCCAATAATGCTAAATTTAGTAAGCTCTATCAAAGAAAAACAAGCTCTAAAACTACTATATATCCTAACTTACGCTAGGTTAAAAGCTAGGAATTTAAATCATTTTAGCGATATTGACAATGCCAAATTGCGTCAAATTTATGATAGTGCTTTGAGTGCTTTTGATAGCGATGAGAGCTTGATGGATAGTGTTAATAAACGGACAAAAAAGATAGAATTACTCAAAAAACAGAGAGAATTTATCGCTTTAGATAAGGATATAAAAGAGCAAATTCTAAGCATAGAGTCAAATTTGCTCTTTAGCAAGTATAGCCAGCAGCAGATAATAGATATCGCCCTTAGGGCTAGTGAGTGCTCAAATATCGATTTAGAACTAACTAGCCATAGCCTACAAATCATAGCCAAGAGCAATTGGAATATGGCGATGGCTCTTAGGGAGCTTCGTGGGTTTGATCTTGCGTATATGGAGATTTGTGAGCTTTTTGATGGTAAGAGCTATATAAGGCTAGATTATAATTCCAGTATCGATAAGAGCAAAAGCGAGATTATCCAAGCGCTATGCTCTAAAGAGAAACCGCAATATGACAAGCCAGTGATTTTGCCTAATGAAGTTAGCTTTGATATGAACTATTCTCAAAATTATGCGAAATTAAATATCAACGCCAAAGACCAGCGTGGATTTATGATTTATATCCTAAGTATGCTTAGCAAATTCCAAATTAAGCTAGCAAATGCTAGAATACAAACCATCAAAAACCGTACCAGAAATATGTTTCTTTTATCTATAAATGATGATTTAAAGAGCGTAGTGGATGAGTTTTTAAAAGAGATTATAACGGAGTAAAATATGTGTGGAATCGTCGGCTATATCGGTAAAAAAGAGAAAAAAAATATTATATTAAATGGATTAAAAGAGCTTGAATATCGTGGATATGATAGTGCGGGGATGGCGATTATCATAGGTAATGAGATGAGCTATTATAAGGCTGTTGGTAAGCTTGAGAATTTAGCTAGCAAAATGAAAGAGTGCCAATACCTTGGCAATGGCGTAGCTATAGGCCATACTAGATGGGCGACACATGGCAAACCTACTGAGATAAACGCTCATCCACATTTAGGCGAGTATAGCTTTGTTATTCATAATGGAATTATAGAAAATTACAAAGAGTTAAAAGATGAGCTAGAAGCTAGTGGGGTGAAGTTTTTAAGTCAGACTGATACGGAGGTTATAGTCCATCTTTTTGAAGAGTATAATAAAAGTGCTAAAACCCCATTTGAAGCTTATAAAAAGACAATTAGCAGATTAAAGGGTGCTTATGCTACCTTGCTTGTTACTAAGGCTGCTCCAGATGAGATATTTTTTGCTAAAAATGCGGCTCCTTTGATTATCGCTAGAGATGGGGATGAAATTTATCTATCTAGCTCGGATTCTCCGCTTATTGGCCTAGCTAAGGAGGCTATATATCTAGAAGATGGCAGTTACGGAGTGGCGAAATTAGGAAATTTAACTATATTTGATGAGAATAATCAAGAGATAAAGCCAAATTTCACCGAACTACCAAAAGATAAAGGCTACGCCCTAAAAGATGGCTATAGATTTTTTATGGAAAAAGAGATATATGAGCAGTCTCAAGTGATCGCTGAGTGCTTGATGGGTAGATTGAGCGATGATGATTTGAATTTGGATATCGATATAAGCTTGTTTAATGATATCGATGAGGTGGTCTTGTGTGCTTGTGGGACTAGCTACCATGCGGCCTTAGCTGCTAGCTATCTATTAGAAAGATTAGCTAAAATCAGAGCTAGCGTAGTTGTGGCTAGCGAATTTAGATATAAAGAGCCGTTTTTAAATCCAAATTCGCTATTTATAGTAATTAGCCAAAGCGGTGAAACGGCAGACACGCTAGAAGCCTTAAAAATAGCTAAAAACGCAAATTTAAAAACCCTAGCTATCTGTAATGTGGATAATTCTAGTATTGTCAGAATGGCTAAAGAAGTGTTGCTAACTCGTGCTGGGATAGAAAAGGGCGTAGCAAGTACCAAAGCCTTTGCTACTCAAATGATATGCTTATGGATGTTAGCTCTAAAATTAGCTAAAATTCGCCACACAATCGATGATGAAACCTTAGAAAATGAGATTAAAACATTGAGAAATATCCCATCTGTTGTGAATTTTGATAAGAGCTTACAAGAGAAAATCTATCGCAAAGCCAAGCACTATGTCCATGGGCATGGATTTTTCTTTATCGGTAGGGATATATTTTACCCACTTGCTCTTGAAGGGGCGTTGAAATTAAAAGAGATTAGTTACCTACACGCCGAGGGTTATCCGGCTGGTGAGATGAAGCATGGGCCAATCGCTTTGGCCGATGAGGGGCTATATACAATAGCGCTCTTACCGCAAACCATCTTATATGATAAAACTAAATCAAATGTTGAAGAATTGGCCGCTAGAGATGCCTTCATCACTACCATTTCGCCTTTGGAATTTGAGCTTAGCGATGACTTTATCAAGATCAATTCTCATTCGCATCCGATGAGTGAATTCTTTGAAATTATGGTTGTTTTACAGCTTTTTGCGCTTGAGATTTCTATTAGATTAGGCAATGATGTAGATATGCCAAGAAACCTTGCTAAGAGCGTAACGGTAGAATAGGAATTTAATAAAAATATTATGAAAAGGCTTATTTGGATTATTTCGCTACTTTTTAGCGTGGTTGTGGCTAGGGATTTGAATTTAAAAGAATTAGAAATCTCTTGCGATAATGGTGATATGGATGCTTGCTTTTATCTTGGATATTTCTATAAATATGGCAAATTTGTAGAGCAAAGCTACCACAAAGCCGCCGAGCTATATCAAAAAGCTTGTGATAATGATTACGCATTTGCCTGTTCTGCTCTTGGGGATCTGTATGTAAGTGGTAAAGGCGTAGAGCTAAACTACCGCAAAGCCGCAAAATTATACGAAAAAGCCTGTGATAACGGCGATTTATGGGGCTGTGGTAGCCTTATAAACTTATATCGTGAAGGCGAGGGTATAAGACAAAATTACCAAAATGCTATCAAATCATCTCAGAAGGCTTGTGATAATGCCAACTCACTAGGTTGCCTTAACCTTGGAATCGCATATGAAAAAGCCAAAGGCGTAAGACAAGATTATACTATAGCTAAGGAGTATTATGGCAAGGCGTGTGATTTAGGCAATCAACTTGGTTGTGATGGATATAAAAGATTAAATAATAGATAGCTTATAGCAATCTAAGTATATATCCCACGGCTTATCTGATTAGATTTTTCTCATCTCATCAAGCCTTGATAGAAATGGGGTGATGAGATTTATATCTTTTTGTTTTTTAGATGAGTAGTAGATCAAATTTTTATCTAAATTTTTGCCATTTTCTAGCTCATCTAATTTTCTTTTGATCTGCTTTATAGTCCCATTTATCCCATCTACAATCTTACAATTTGGCATTAAAGCAGCAAAACTATCTTTAAAATAGTTAAAATGCGTACATCCTAGCACCAAAAGTGATATATTTGTAGCATTGATTTGAGCTATTTGCTCAGCTATATATCGCTTCACTGATGGTGAGTCAAACTCCATATTTTGAGCGAATTCCACTAGCTTTGGCATAGGTAAAAGATAGGTTTTATCGCTTAAATTTGATCTTTTTAAAAGCTCATTTAGCTTAGCACCCTTTATTGTAGCTGGCGTAGCGATAACCAGTATATTGCCATCTTCGCTCTGACCTAACTTCACTGCTGGCTCCATACCGATAATCGGTATGCTAAATTTCTGCCTAAGGTCGCTTATAGCAGCACTTGTGGCGGTATTACACGCAATTACGATTATATCAGCCATAGGGCGTAAAAACTCGACCGCATCAATGCTAAGAGCTCTTATCTCATCAATGCTCTTTATCCCATAAGGTGCGTTGTCATTATCAGCAAAATAGATAAAATCACACCCTTTAAGCTCCTTTTTGGCCTCATTTAAAAGACTTAGCCCCCCAAATCCAGAGTCAAATACCGCTACAACCATCAGCCAAATATCTCAAATTTTTCAAATAAATTTTCATCATCATCTATCAAACCTCTTTTAATAAGGTTATTTACTATATTTTTATTACAATTTGTCTCTTTAGGCCACTCTTTTGTATAGCTATCATCTATATTTTTTCTAGTAGCGTCGATTATAATCTGCTCATTATCTATAAATATATCACGCCCAGCATCTATGCTATTTGTGATACGCCAAGTCATCATATATGGATTATCCAATCTCGCATCGCTATCAGTGAAAATCACTATTTTAAAATGCTCCCTAAGCGCTAAAATAGAGCTAAAAAGCGGTTTTAAATTTGATTTTTTATCTATTTTTACCATACATATTGGGTTTTTGGTTTGGGTGAAGTATTGATAAACTTCTAAGATATTAGGATCTATCTTTTGGAATTTACTGAGTAATTCAGCGTCGCTTAAGATATTTGGCGCTTGCGTGGCATTATCGATAGAAGCATCGATCCCTAATTTCCCACCATAGCACGAATTCGGACTCGCATGATCTAATTGATCGCAAATTCCGCTTGTGATTAGACAGCTTTTAGGGCTGAATCGATCTAAGACAAATTTAGCCAAATTTTTATAATCCCCCAAATTTGGCGCATCACTAGGCACGAAAATAGCGTGTTTGACAAAGCTCATCTGCCCAACTCCCCAAAATGCATGCATAAGCTGCTGAGCGTGTGCTGGATAAAGTGAGTTAAATTTAGCCAAAATAAGATTATGGAAAACACCATTTTCAGGCATTTTATAATCAATCAGATCTGGTGCAGTAGTTTGCAAAAGTGGCAAAAATATACGCTCAGTTGCATATCCCATATATTTATCTTCTAAAGGTGGTTTGCCAACGACCGTAGCAGAAAATATGGGATTTTTTTTGTGAGTGATTTTTGTCACCCTCATCAGCGGAAAAGGCTCAATCGGCGTATAATATCCAGTATGATCGCCAAATTTTCCTTCATCTCTTAGCTCATTTGGATCTACAAATCCCTCAATGACAAAATCAGCATCAAAAGGCACATAAATATCATTTGTGAGCGATTTTACCAGCTTTGCGGGCTTTTTGCGGATAAATCCATATAGCATTAGCTCAAAAATATTTTTTGGCAATGGAGCCTGCCCACACCAGATATATAACGGATCACCACCGATCGCCACGCTGACTGGCATTTTGACCCCTGCTTTTTTATACTCATGAAAAAAATGCGCCCCATCTTTGTGAATTTGCCAGTGCATTCCAAGCTCATTTTGGCTATGGACTTGAAGGCGATACATACCCAAATTTTGAGTAGTTCCATTTAACGCCTTAGTATAGACTTGACCCATCGTGATAAAGGCGCCACCATCATCATCCCAAGTTTTTAAAACCGGAAGTTTATATAAATTTGGCTCTTTAAATTCACACTCTTGACATATACCCTTGCCTTTTAATCTTTTTGGAAAAATGGATTTTAAACTCAAAATATAGCCAAAAAAATCTATTTTTTCTTTCAGAGAATTTGGCTTTTTAGGCTTTAAAAGAGCTGAAATTTCATCAGAGATATCACTAATATCACGCCCAAAAATTATCTTAAGCGCCTTAAAACTACCAAAAATATTTGTTATCACAGGGGGAAATTTATCACCATTTTTATTTATAGGATTAGTAAATAATATAGCCTTAGAATTATCTTTTTTAACTTCGATGTAGCTAATATGAGCAATTTCAAGATCAATATCGCATGGCGCTTCTATAATTTTTAATAGATTATTTTCTTTAAGCAAATTTATATAGTAATGCATGTTTTCTCCATTTTTAAACAAAGAAAGTCTATCATAATATATAAAACATTAAGCAAAAAGTTAGTTAAAATCATAAATTTAGAGTAAAAAATTTGAATTTAGACTAAATTTAATTAAAAATTTAAAATATTTAGGAAAATAGCCTAATATTTAATCTTATTTTAAGCATATCTCTTATATAATTCCAGCTCACGAATTGAGAAACACCTTAACCTTCTGAAAAGCTTGGTT
>NZ_MJKK01000011.1:0-18231 GCF_002138755.1 Campylobacter sp. P0109 | reverse complement strand
AAATCGCTTTTTACTTTATATCTTTTAACTAATTTATTAATTTTTGGATATTTTATTATTATAAGTTGTTAAGCTTAGATGTTTTAGTGTTTTTACAAAAATACTGCTATATTTGTAGTATTTTTTGGTAAGTACTTTGCATATGATTTATATGTTTCATTTAAACCTTTATAATCAAGTATTTTGCAGCTAACTCAAAGTGGCTCCTCTTTTTAGAAAATATAATGCTTGCAAATGTTATCTTGTTTTATATAATGCAAATTCAATCCTAATGATAGATACTATGAGACAAGAAGTTACTCTTATGATTGTGATAGTAAAGGATTTATGACTTGTTGGAGTTATTAAGTAAAGCAAGAGTAGTATAAATGATGTAGCCATAGGGGGGGGGATTGCATCCTCACTTTCGTGGGGCAAGACTTAATAAGCCTTGACAATAATTATACAAAGTAGTATAATTATGTGTAAGTATGCAATATTAAACAAAATACTATTCTCCTTTCTATGGAGATAGAATTTGCCGTAGGGATACCAGCCCTATGGCATAATCCCCATAACGCAATTATATCATTATTATCTACTAATTTTTCTTAAACTCTATCTTTTTAATAATTGAAGGATAAATAATATGGGTGAAAACATAAACCAAGATATTAAAAAATTACCACTTGATAGAATTTTAATTCGTAATGGTTGCTATTGCAACAAAGAAAAAAGTTCTAAAAGCTATAAAGTAGTCAAAAACAATAATGAAAATAAAATTATCATATCTCAAACTAAAAACGGCAATTATCTATATTTTAATAAAACTGCTAACAATAACTAATCTGCTTTGAATTGTATAAGAAATCTGATAAAATAAATATTATTGATAATAAATTTAATGCTTATAATTAGAAAAGTATAGAAATAATAATGATTTTTATCAGCATAAAGTTATTTAAAAAGATTGTTTTATTTTTTATTTGAATATCAATCCGTATAAGTCTTAAATTTAGAGCTACATCAAAAACTGAAATTTACAAATAATTTATATAAATATAATATTAAATAAATTAATTAATATATTTTTCTAATCTCGTTTTTTTTCTTTTTTTGATAACCTACCGTTTGCAAATCGAATTTAGGAAGTTAATTAAATGAAAAATATCGTTTTATTAGGTGGTAGTAACTCTGTAATGGTAAATGGTTTACAAAAAGGGTTAAAGGAGTATGCAAATGTGACAAATTTAGCTTTGGGTGGCACAACAAGCCTTCAAAATCTATATGAGCTAAAACGAGAGAAAAATCAAGAAGCTATCCAAAATGCAGATTTGATAATAACTGAATCTGTTATTAATGAACTTGATAAGCATAATGTTAGAGAAAATCTCCCATTGGATATAATTTTTAAGAATTTGCAATTTTTATACATAACTCTATATAAACTTAAAAAACCAGTTTGTATATTAATTTTACCATACAGATTTAAAAATTATCAAATAGTTATTAATATGCATAGATTTTTAGCTAATTATTATGGGTTAAATATTGTTGATATGCAAAAATACTATCAAGATAATGAAATAATTCAGTTTGGTAATAAATTTGGTCCCCATCAGCTAGCTGTAGTAAGTAGAAATGTTGGTAAGGAGATTGCTAAAAATATTGATATATTTAAAATTTCTCAAAAATCTCTTGATATTAATATGCCTGAATTTAAAATAGTAACACCAAAAAATATGCAAAGAAATGGTAATTTTAAAATTTTCAATCCTAATAATTCTATGTATAATGAAATTGTTTATCGTTTAGAAAAAGGGAATAGTTTATCATTTAATGATTGCGATGGATATGAAATTATTGGAATGCATAGCTGGAATTTAGAAAATAGTGGAGAGATAACAAAGTTGGGTTTTGGAATGGCTAGTGCGCATTGCGCCTCTATCCATTTAAGAAATAAAAATAATGGTATTGTTAAACCAACTTCAAAATTAAATATATTTTGCGAAATTCAAGCCGAACCAAAAGTTGATAGTAATCTTATAGTTAAATTTAATGATGAGAATTTGGATAATACTGAATTTTATATAGATTGTCTTTTAGAAAAACCTTATAAAATTATTCTTTCATACTTCGACCTTATAGCCTTCTTTTTATGCAAACCAAACCCAAAGATGAAGCTGTTTGATTTGAGTGTTATCCCGACCGATATAGATATAGAGATTGATAAAGATATAGATCGCTCTTATTTGATACCAAATATAGTATTTTTCAAAGATTCTATGGAGTTTATAGATGAGTATATTAGTCATCTTTACCCAAATATTGTTGAACATATTGATAGCGTTCTAACGCCACAAATTATTAAAAAAACTGAGGCTCAAATCTTATCGCAATTAAACAAAAATACGCCACAAATTCAGCCGTCTATGCAGATATCGCTAGAAGCAGAAAATAAAATTCTAAAAGATAAAATCAAAGAGTTAGAAACTAACTACCAAAAAGCCATAAAAGTTAAAAATCACCTAAGCTATAAACTAGGTCAGGCTCTAATAAAAGCTAATAAAAACTGGTATAAAGGTGGATATATTAAATTTATATTTGAAGCTATGAAAATTAAAAAAGAACATAAAAATAAAGATAAATCTAATATATAAAATAAATTTAGAAAATATGATTTATCATGCAAGGCTTGCAATGACAAATTTGGCATAGTTTTTATTATTGCAAGCTAAATTTTTAAAAATTTCACCAAATTTGTTCTAAATTTCTGTTAACTAAAATTAAATTCATTTAAATCTTTATCGCATATTAAATTTATTTTATGTTTTATGTTAGAATATAAACATCCAAAATAAATATATTTAAATTGAAAAAAAAAGGGGGGGGGTACGATGAATTCTAAAGTTTCAAAAATCATTATATTGGCATGTACTTGCTCATCTCTATCAGCGAATCAGTTTTGGGCTAGTGGCGTGAGTATAAATAGTGGTTGGAGTGCGTATTTGCAGCATCCAAATCAATGCTGGGGCGCCGTAGCTGGCAACACTCTTGGCTGGTGGCAACAAAATGTAGGCATTGATCTAAATTTAAAAGAAGGCGCACCGCAAGGTAATGAAGCTATCACAGATTGGTTTTATAAAAAATATCCACATATTCAAGGTGGATTACAACCGTATCGTGGGATGATCTACTATCTTGAAGAGTTTTCGCCAAATTTCAAAATCTACGAAAATAACAATAATCCAACATATTTAGAAAGAGAGTATGGCCCAACCAAGATTAGTGGAGCGCCATTTTGGACTGAGAGATATAACTATCAAAGTGAAGGTATCACAAAATCTTTGATAGAAAACTTCCAAACAGGCAAGGTCGTAGCTGCGCTTACTGATGATACTCACACGGTTACGCTTTGGGGGATTGAAGTCGATGAGAAAACTGGCAAGATCAAAAAAGGCTATGTGAGCGACTCTGTCAAAGATAAGGCTGGCCAACTCACTTTAAGAGAGGTTATAGGCAACTACGCCCCTGATAATAAAGGCAATGAAACTTTCCGCTTTCTTTATAGCTACTATGTAGCTAGCACAAATACTTATGTCACCGATCTTTATGAGATTTATAGTATTACATATCTAAGCATAGATGAAGCTAGAAATAATGGCACATATGTAGATAGCTCTAATAGAAAAGATTGCTTATTAAGCGTTTTGCCTGGCAGTGAGTGGGCTTGCGGAATTTCAACTAGTGAAGGCAATCAAGGCTCAAGCAACACCGAAAATTCTGGAAATACTGAAAATTCAGGTAGCCAAAATAACGGCAACCAAAGCAACACCGAAAATTCAGGAAATTCAAGTAATCAAGGCTCTACTGGTAACCAAAACACAAATCAAGGTAATACCGGTAGTGGTAGCACAGCTCCAGAAAATGGTAACAACACCGGAAATTCTAATAACCAAGGCTCAAATAATAACGGCAATCAAAATTCCAACAATCAAGGCTCAAATAACACCGAAAATTCCGGAAATACTGAAAATTCAGGTAGCCAAAATAACGGCAACCAAAGCAATAACGGAAATTCAAGCAACACTGGAAATTCAGGAAATTCAAATAATCAAGGCGGTGTCTCTAGCGAAAATGGCGCAAATTTAATTACTCAATCTGTCCAAAATGAGGTAAATAAACATAGCGAGCTTAATCTAGCCTTAGAAACAATAGGTAATACAACCCTATAGAAAATCCAAAAAAACGGCAAAGATATAGCCTTATATAACCCAAATTTAAGCGCTCCGCTTGTGCTAAATAGAGGCTTGGTTAATTACAAAATTACAAAAAATGATAATGGTGGCATAGAGATAACCAAATTTACAAACCAAGCAGCTCTAAAAGAAGCCAACGACGCTTCTAAGCTAAGTATGGATATAAACTACGCCGACATCAATAACCTAAATAAAAGGATGGGTGAGCTAAGAGGTATTAACGCAACCGCTGGTAGCTGGGCTAGGATTTTGGGTGGACAGGGCAGTAGTGATGGATTTGAAAATAAATTTACCCATGTTCAAGCTGGTTTTGATAAACAAAGTCAAATTTCAAGCGGATCTATCTTTAGCGGTATTACAGTAACTCACACAAGTAGCGATATAGATGGCGATAACGCAAAAGGCGATGTCAAAACAATCGGCGGTGGATTTTATATCTCTGGAGTATTTGATAATGGCTGGTATGTGGATGCCATCGCAAAATACACAAGAAATAACCATAAAATGGATTATAACTTCCCAAATATGAGTTTGAGCTTTTTGGATACAGATTATAATACAAACTCGCTTTATTTGGGTGGAGAATTTGGATATAGATTTGATTTTAATAATTTTTATATCGAGCCTCAAGCTGAATTTATCTATCTCAACACTAGTGGCGCAACTCTAAATAGCAATGGATTTGAAATGGAGATTAAAAGCTCAGATTTGCTAGTTGGTAGGGCTGAATTTAATTTTGCTAGAGAGGTTTGGCTAGGCAAGATTAGGGCTTATGCGCTTGGTGGGCTTAGCTATCAATGGGAGATGGTGAAAAATGCTGAAATATTAATAGATGGCGATAGTGCTAAAAACAGTGATAAAGACTCTAGAATGCTTATGAATTTGGGTCTAAATATGGTAGCTAGTGAGAATTTAAGAATTGGCTTAACTTTAGAAAAATCTGCATTTGGTGATTATGATACAGACTTAGCTGTAAACTTAAATGCTAGATATTCATTTTAAGCTGGGTAGAGTGAGATATTTTTAAATTTTTATTTAGTGTTAAATTTATTTTGCTAGACTTATACGCAAATTTAAATTGGAGGAAAAATGAGTCTATATAATAGAAATCTCTCATCGCAACAAAATGAGTTTAGTCGCACTTATGAGAGTGAGCAATCTTTTAGTGCTAGAGCGACTTTTGTCAAGCAAACTTATCAGCTTCTTAGTGCTTCGCTTCTAGCGGCAACCGTGGGTGCATATATCGGTGTTGATTATGTCAAAAGCTTTAGTTGGGTACTTTTGATCCTTGAATTTGCGATGCTTTTTGGGCTATTTTTTACACGCAAAAATCCAACTCTAGCTCTATTTTTGCTATTTGGATTTACCTTTGTAAGCGGTCTTACTCTTGGCCCAGTGCTTAATACCTATATCGGTGCTGGTATGGGGCATATCATCACTCAAGCATTTTTGATGACTACTGTGGCTTTTGGTGGGCTAACTATCTTTGCTTTTAATACTAAGCGTGATTTTTCATCAATGGGTAAAATGCTATTTATCACACTAATTGTAATTGTCGTAGCTGGGCTTTTAAATTTATTTTTCCAAAGCACAATGTTGGCTACTATCATTTCAGCAGTTGGTGCGATACTATTTAGTGCTTATATCCTTTATGATACTCAGATGATTTTACGCGGTGGATATGATAGCCCTGTGCTTGCTGCAGTTTCGCTATATCTTGATATTTTAAATTTATTTATCTCTCTTCTTAATCTTCTTGGTATATTTAACCGAGAATAATCAGAGCCACCGCTGCGGTGGCTTAACTAAATTTTTAACTTTTTTTGCTATAATCACGAGCTAATTACACCAATCAAAGGATACTCGTGAGTTCAATTCTTCTTATTATACAAGTTTTGCTAGCAGTGATTTTGACTATTGTCATATTACTACAAAAGAGTGCTTCTATGGGTCTTGGAGCTTATAGTGGAAGTAATGAGAGTCTATTTGGCGCTAAGGGTCCAGCTGGATTTTTAGCTAAATTTACATTTTTTATGGGGTTTTTGTTTGTTATTAATACCATAGCCCTTGGATATACATATAATCAATCTTTGCGTGATTCTGTAGTTGATAGTGCTAAATTTGACTCAATCCAAGCACCGCAAGCCCCAAATACCAACATAATACCTACAGCACCAGCGGCACCAACAGCTGAAAATAACACAACAGCCAACTAAAAGGATAGATATGCTAAATGAAATTTACAACAACCAAAAACTACACAACGACAAAGCGCTAGAGGCTCTAAAGCGTGATTTTGCAACACTTCGCACAGGTAAGGTAAGTATTAATATCTTAGATCATGTACATGTAGATTACTATGGAAGCTCTACTCCATTAAATCAAGTTGCCACCGTTTTGGCTACTGATGCTAGCACAATTACCATCACTCCATGGGAAAAATCTATGCTAAAAACTATCACTGCGGCGATCCAAGCGGCAAATATAGGCGTAAATCCAAATAACGATGGCGAGAGCGTTAAGCTATTTTTCCCTCCGATGACAACAGAAGATCGCCAAAAAAACGCCAAAGAGGCAAAAGCTATGGGCGAAAAAGCTAAAGTAGCTATCAGAAACATTCGCAAAGATGCTAATGATGATATCAAAAAAATAGAAAAAGATAAAACTCTAAGCGAAGATGAGATTAAAAAAGGCTATGATGAGGTACAAAAAATTACCGATAATTATATCACCAAAGTAGATCAAATAGTAAAAGATAAAGAAGCTGAACTTTTAAAGGTTTGATATGAATTTAGAACAAATTTACAAAGATGCTGGAGCATATTTAGAGGGACATTTTTTACTAAGTAGTGGTAACCACTCACAATTTTATTTGCAGAGTGCAAAGGTTTTAGAAGATCCGATTTTAACAGGCGTTTTGTGCGATAAGTTATTTGCTAAAATTGCTGAGGCTGGGGTTGAATTTGATAGTGTTTGTTCGCCTGCGCTTGGTGGAATTTTGGCTGGATATGAGCTAGCTAGAGCTGGTAAAAAAAGATTTATTTTTACTGAAAGAGTTGATAGCGTGATGAGCCTTAGACGTGGATTTAGCGTAAAAGAGGGCGAGAGATTTATAATATGCGAAGATATAATAACTACTGGAGGCTCAGCCTTAGAAAGTGCTAAGATTATTGAGAGTTTAGGTGGCGTTGTAGTAGGGTTTGCGGCGCTTGCAAATCGAGGATTTTGCTCTGTTAGTGGATTAAATAATGAGAGAAAAGATAGCTGTAAGCTCCCAGCTGATAAACCGCTTTTTGCTCTTGGTAATTTTGAATTTGAAATTTATCCGCCAGAGTCTTGTCCATTGTGTAAAAATGGCTCAAAAGCATTCAAGCCTGGGAGTCGTGGAAACGCATGAGTAAGGCGGTAGCCGCTAATATCTTTAGTAGGGTAAAAGCGTTTATTATGGATATGTTCTTTATCGCTGCTCCGCTTTTGTATCTTATGACTTATATAATCTTAAATGGCAAGGATGAGTTTCAAAGCAATCAACTAGCTATATTTTTGGTTTGGCTAGTTTTTGGGCTGATACAATCTCTGTTTTTTGCTTTTAAGGCTCAAAGTCCTGGGTATAAGGCACAAGGGATCTATCTAGTTGGATTAAATGGCAAAAAGGCGAATTTGATCATCTATCTGCTTAGATATTTTTTCTTTATTACTACTTTTATTATAGGTGGGTCGTTTTTTTGCTTTTTTAGGAGAGATAAGCGGAATTTACACGATCTGTTAGCTGGAACTATCGTAGTCCAAAAGAGTTATTAAGAGTTTATTTATCTTAATTTTGTATTATTTCATTTTTAAATTTATATAAGGATTTAATATGTCAGTAACTTTCAAAGGTACAGCAGTAGAGCTAGAAGGAAAAGGCGTAAATGTAGGCCAAAGAGCGCCAGAAGTTGATCTAGTAGCTAAGGATCTATCTAGCCTAAAAGTAGGCGGCGCAAGTGGAAAATTCCAAGTCTTAATAGTAGTCCCAAGCCTAGATACAGGAGTTTGTGCGACTGAAGCTAGAACATTTAACCAAAAAGTAGCTAGCAAAAGCAATGTTGAAGCTACGGTTATATCGCTAGATCTTCCATTTGCTATGGGTAGATTTTGCTCGACTGAAGGAATCGAAAATTTAAGAGTGGCTAGTGATTTTAGAGGTGCTAAATTCGGTAAAGAGTATGGTGTTTTGCTAGCTAGTAGTCCACTTGCTGGATTGCTAACTCGTGCTATTTTCGTAATTGACCCAAATGGTGTTGTAGTTTATAAAGAGCTAGTTAGCGAAATCACAACTGAGCCAAACTACGACGCAGCATTGAAAGCTATCGGCGGTGGTTGCGGTTGCGGTTGCTCTCACTAACTGAATTTTAAGCGTTATTATATCACGCTTTTTAGCGAAATTTGGAGCTATAATCGCTTTTGAATTTCGCTAATCTATCGCTATTTCAATCCATTTTCTACTATTTAGCTATTTAAAGATTTTTATTATTGTATAATTTTACTCAACCATCATAGTATAGAAGGAAAAATATGAATTTAAGCCTTAAATTTAGACCGACAAAAATCAGCCAAATGGTAGGTCAAGATGATATTAGAGAAATTTTTACGAAATTTATAGAGAATAAAAATATCCCGCATAGCTTGTTTTACGGCACAGCCGGAAGTGGTAAAACTACGATGGCTAAGATCATTGCTAAGGAGATGGATTATGAATTTTTCGAGCTTGATGGGGCGAATTTAAAAAGCGAAGAAGTCCGTAAAATCATAGCTAAATTTGACAGCTCACTATATTTACCACTTATATTTATCGATGAATTTCATCGCCTTAGCAAGACTCAACAAGAGACGCTTTTGATCCCAATGGAAGAGAAAAAATGTATTATAATTGGCGCCACCACCGAAAATCCCAAATTCTCTATAAGTAGTGGAATCCGCTCTAGGATGATGATATTTGAGTTTAAACCGCTATCGTATAGAGATTTGGAGCTTTTATTAACTGATATTCAAAAGAGTGTATATTTTGAGATTAATGAGAGTGCTAAGGATTATCTCATTAGCTCTAGTGGTGGCGATGCTAGAAGTATGCTAAATTTGCTAGAATACGCCCTAAGTGTGGATAAAAATATAAATTTAAAGATTTTAAAAACTCTAAGATGCTCTAGCTTTAGCGAAGGTAGCAGTAGCAAAGATACTCACTATAATCTAATAAGTGCGATGATAAAGAGCCTAAGGGGTAGTGATATCGATGCGGCGATATACTATCTTGCAAGGCTCATAGCAGCTGAGGAGGAGCCTGAATTTTTGGCTAGAAGGATGGTGATTTTCGCTAGTGAGGATATAGGCAATGCCAATCCAAATGCCCTAAATGTAGCCACAAATACCATGCTAGCAGTATCAAAAATAGGCTATCCAGAAGCTAGAATTATCCTAAGTCAATGCGCTATCTATCTAGCTAGCTCACCTAAATCCAACTCTAGCTACAAGGCTATAAATTTCGCACTTGATTATATCAGCAAAAACCCAGCCTTACCAGTGCCACCTTATCTTATCAACACAGATGAGGCCAAAAAAGACTATCTATATCCGCATGATTTTGATGGATGGGTGGAGCAAAAATATATGCAAAAAGATATTAAATTCTATTATAGCAACTCTATTGGATTTGAAAAAACTCTAGATGATTGGATAGAAAAAATCAAATTTAAAAACTAATTTATAGTGAGGCTAATAGGGTATTTTTAATCTTAATTTAAGTATTGATTATGATTAAATTTGCTAGAATAGCCACTTTATAAATTTCATAATTAATAAAATAAAAAATAGGGGGGGGGTGTAGTGCGAGAAGTGTTTTATATAGCTGGATTTGATCCTAGAAGCCCAAAATACTACTACTCCATCTTTAAAAACAATATCCATAAAACAAGCGCAATAGAACAAAATGAGCTAAATATAGACAAACTCAAAAAAGATGATTTATTCTATTTTAATGCCTATTATAAGGGCGTTAAAACCAAATATAATTTTCTAATTTGGAATGATATAGTAAAAGAGCATTTTTGTAAAAGATTTTTTGAAGTTTTTGGGGCTTTGTTTGTGGCGCTCTTTAATTACCCTATATCCGGCGCTGTCTATATGGTAGCTAGATACTCACGCACTCAGCTAATTGCTGGATATTATCCTATAGTTTTTATATTGTTGTCATATTTTTTGACGGGATTTTTTTGTTACGGGCTTAGCTATTTTATACAAAATTATATTTTGTGGATTATTTGCTCTATTTTACTCTTTTATCTAGCTACTAAGGGGATATTCTATCTAGGGATGAATGCGGGGATGTTTTGGCTACTTAGCATTTATAGATTTTGTTATAAATATGCTAGAAGCGAGATTAAAGGTGCAGATGAGAGAAATGAGGGCTTTGCTAATAAGATTATAAAAAGCTTAAAAAATAACCAAAATACCAATGACGAAGTGATGATAGTAGCGCATAGCGTTGGGGCGATTATAGCTATTAGTAGTGTGGCAAGAGTGATAGAAAAAAGCAAGATTGAAGGGCTAAATATATCAAATTTAAAGCTTGTTTTAATAGGCGGATGTATTCCGCTTGTATCATTTCATAAATACGCAGATAAATTCAAAAAAGAGCTTGAGATAGTAGCAAATTCTGGTATCACCTGGCTAGATTTTAGCTCTAAGATTGATGGAGCGTGCTTTTTTAAGGTAGATTATATCAAGCTTTTAAGGCAAAATGCCAAATCGCCAAAGCTAATATCAGTTGGATTTTTTAAAATTTATGATAAAAAAACATACAAAAATATAAGATATAAGTGGTATCAAGTTCATTTTTTGTATCTTAAAGCGACTCAAATTCGTGGTGGGTATGATTATTTTTATCTAACCATAGACCCTAGCAAACTTGAAGATAAGAAATTTTAAGGAGTCAATCATGGGAGTTTGTCCATTTCACCCAAAACCGCATAGTAGCAAAGCTGGGCTAATAACGACATTTTTGCTCAAGCGCAGATCGTGGCTAGATGGTTTATATGAAAAAAGCTATAAGATGAGAGCTGGCAGAGTTAAGATGCCTGGATTTGACCTTTTTGTAGTAAATGATCCTAAAGAAGTTCGCAAAATTATGGTAGATAATGTCAAGGAATTCCCAAAAAGCGATATGCTCCATGAGCTTTTAAAGCCCCTTTTGGGCGTTAGTATTTTTACTACTAATGGCGAGGTGTGGAAAAAGCAAAGAGAGCTTTTGCGACCTAGCTTTGAGATGACTAGGATTAGTAAGGTTTTTGATCTGATGAGTAGTGCGGCTGCTGATATGATGGATAGATTTAGAAAATATCCTGATGGATCTATTGTTGAGGTTGATGAGCATATGACCTTTGTAACTGCAGATGTAATATTTCGTACTATTATGAGTTCTAAGCTAGATGAGATAAAAGGCAAAGAGATATTGCATGCATTTGTAACATTTCAAGAAGAGATTGCTAGAACAGCTATTAGGAAGTTTTTTTGTGTGCCACAATGGCTTTCAAATATCCTTGGTGAAAATAAGAGAATGAAAGCTGGAGCTGTAATTAGAAAGAGTCTTTCAGATATCATTAAACCTAGATATGAAAATTATGAGAGCGATACATATTGCGATATTCTCTCATCGCTTTTACATACAGTAGATGCTAGTAGCGGGGAGCGTTTTAGTTTTGAAGAGATTTTAGATCAAGTATCAATGCTATTTTTAGCAGGCCATGAGACAACAGCAAGCTCTCTAACATGGACTCTATACTGTTTAAGCCTTGATCAAGATGCTCAGCAAAAAGCATATAATGAGATAATTAGCATTAATAAAGATGGCAAATTTAGCATTTCAGATATTAAAGAGATGAAGTATTTAACTAATGTCTTTAAAGAAGCTCTAAGACTATATCCGCCAGTTGGATTCTTTGCTCGTCAAAGCAAGGGCGAAGCTAAAATACGAGATAAGGTGCTGCAAAAAGGATCAGGAGTTGTCGTTGCACCATGGCTAATTCATAGGCATGATGATTTTTGGGATGCTCCACATGAGTTTAGACCAGATAGACATAATGAAAATATTCCAAAAGAAAAATATATGCCTTTTGGGTTAGGTGAGCGAGTTTGCATCGGACAAGGCTTTGCTATGCAAGAAGCGATTATAATTTTAGCTAATATTTTGCGCGAATTCAAGTTGGAGCTAAAAGATGGGTTTATCCCCGATGTTGTCGGTAGGCTCACAGTTCGCTCAGCCAATGGAATGATGATTAAGATGAGCAAAAGGTAGCAAGTTTGAGATTTAAAGAGAAGTTAGCTGGGACGGCGCTTTTATGCGTACTTGTCCCACTAGCTGTAGTGGGCTATATCTATATCGCTATTATAGGGACTTTTGGTAATCCAGCTCGTGCTAGACAGGCAGTTAGAGCGCTTGATCACTTTGTCAATGCAGCTGTATTTAATGGATATGCATGGGAGTCAGTCTCTAGTCACGCATGGAGAATGCGTCATAAAAGATGGGCTAAAATTGTTATTTTCATCACCGACAAATTTCAAAAAAATCATTGTCAAAGAGCCAATAAAAGAGAGCAACCAATTATAGATCTGATGCTTAGCAGGAGGCTAAATGAACAGACAATAGGTATAAAGAAAAAATAATAAAAATTTAATTTAGATATGTAAATATTTAAAAAGATAATTTTAAGCTCTTTATTACTTGATTTTAAGTAAAATTTAGCACTTAGTATTTGAAATTTGAAAGATCAAAAAATGAAAAAAATATTATCAATTTTGACTATTTTTGCTACTGCAGCAATAGCAATTGCACCTGTTAGTTCTATAAATTCAGTCAATTCAGCTACGGTAAATTCTCAAGCTCAAATTGCAAACTCGCAATCTCAAGCTGCGCTAATCCCACAAGATGCCAATCTCACTATAAGTTCCACAGAGCCAATTCAAATGGTTTTTGGTGAAAATTTATTTAATGGCAACTTTACAATGGTAAGCCAGCATATTTATAATCCTGATTATATTTTAGCTATTGGCGATATTGTAAATGTTAAGTTGTGGGGCGCATATGAGTTTGAACAGCAGCTTACTATCGATTCACAAGGTAATATATTTTTACCAAAAGTTGGGGTTATTAAGCTTCTTGGTGTGAAAAATTCAAATTTAGTTAATGTGATTTCAAAAAGTGTAAAAAGAGTATTTAAAGAGAATGTGCATGTATATGCTGATATGGGAATTTATCAAAATGTATCTATATTTGTTACTGGTAATGTAAATAAGCCAGGCCTTTATCAAGGGCTTAGTTCAGATTCTCTTATACAGTTTATAGATAAAGCTGGCGGTATAAATCCGCAATATGGAAGCTTTCGCAATATTACTGTAGTGCGAAATAACCAGCCATATAAGAGTATAGATCTGTATGATTTTATGGTTGATGGCAAGATTGAGATGTTTGCTTTAAAAAATGGCGATGTGATCTTGGTTGGTAGTGTGGGGGCATATATGAGTGCTAGTGGAGAAGTGCTACGCTCATATAGATTTGAGGCTAAAAATAACTCAATGAGCCTAAAAGAGCTAGCAAGACTAGCAGGAATTAAACCAGTAGTAACCCAAGCTATAGTAAAAAGCTATAATAATAGCCAAATTCAAATTACTAGTTATCCTTTAACAAAATTTGATTCTGTGAAGTTAAGGGCTGGAGATGCTGTGGAGTTTATGACCGACCATGCTGCAACTGAAGTGCGTATAAATATAGATGGCGAACATAGTGGAGCTCGTGCGATTGTTGTACCTAAAGGGACTACTCTTGGCGAGCTTATGGAAAAGATTGGATTTAATGCGCAGTCTAATGTAGATGCTATTCAGCTTTTTAGAAAAAGTGTAGCAAAAATGCAAAAAAATCTTATAGATTCACATCTAAGGGAGCTAGAGTCTATCGCTCTTACGACATCATCAGCTACTACGCAAGAAGCTCAAATCAGAGCTGCTGAAGCTAAATCTATTTTGGAGTTTATAGAGCGTGCTAGAATGGTAGAGCCAAAAGGTCAAGTAGTAATTAGCAATAAAGATGATATAAATCAGATTGTATTGCAAGAAGATGATACGATATATATCCCAACTAAGGATAACATAGTAATTGTCCAAGGCGAAGTCTCTATGCCAGGAGCCTTTACTCATGTGGCGGATTCTGATATAGAAGATTATATCGAGATGGCTGGAGATCTAAGTGCTAGGGCTGATAGTAGTAGAGTTATACTTGTTGCAGCCAATGGCAAGGCGGGTAAATTTAGAGCTTCAAGTGGCGAGAATGTCTATCCTGGAGATTCAATTTTGGTATTACCAAAAGTCGAGGGTAAAACTCTTCAAGCTACAAGTATCTTAACTCAAATTCTATATCAACTAGCAATAGCTGCTAAAGTGGTGATAGATCTATAAGAAAGGTATTCTAATGTATAAGGAAATATTTCAAATTAGAGATATATAAAAAACAATAATATTAATGGATATTGTATATATCTAGTTAATAGTGGTTTTGGAGATATATTAACCAACGCATCAGCACAATCATTTATTTGTGATTTATTTGATCTAAAATTTCAAGGTATCGCTAATAAAGATATTAAAACTAGTTTTACATTTAATAATTGGTATAGTAGCATTATAGAAGATGCTGGTTTTTGTACTTATCATAATTTAAAAAAACTTCTTATTATAGAAGTTGATGATATTTTAAAAGATATTGTATATATTAAAAGTAAAATCAATATGATGTTAGAAAATGGGGGGGGTATGAGGCTATTTGTATCAAACCTAAAAGATTATTTTTCACGCACTCTTTTGATGAGATATGTAATGATTTAGAGTGCAGTATCTATGACAATTCATTTATTAAAATATTTAAAAATAGAATAAATCAATATTTTGCTAATAAAAAATATGACAAATTGGATGATTCATTTAAAATATGTTTGCATCTGCGCAGAGGAGATTGTTCTACAATTTTAGTAAATAAAAACAAAGATATAATAACCACATCTTGGTTTAATAGAGGCGTTCATACTCATAGTTGGTATAATTTAAAAGACAAAAGCGGAAGCAGACATTGTCTTATAGATTTTAATATGTTAAATAATATGATTAATTTTGCTAAATCCATGCATTAGAAGTATGGTAAAAAAATATCTATTATATTTATAACAGATGGTTTTGATACAAGAATGTATAATATTATAAACAGCGATAATTTTAAAATTGAATTAAAAAAATTAGGAAAATTTGTTGATATTAATGTTGTACGCAATTATTGTAATTCCGAGTTAGATAAAATATCTAATTGTATTTTTTTGATAAAAAGATCGTTGGAGAATCTAAAGAAATATTTTTAGAAACTATTTATTATATTTTAAATTCAAATTTAATTATTAGCAGCAGTAGAAGTTTTATTTTTAGAGTTTTACTTGGATGGAAAGATACGAATCTATTTCAAATCGCATACTTAGGATCTATTGAAAAAACTGCTGATTTGCATTTAAGCAAAAGAAATGTTAAAGTTTATAAATTTAAAAACTTTAACGATATACTAGAAAGTAAGAGATATCTAATATGATTTTTACTACAGCCCAAGAAAACAAAAATCTAAAAGCTCAATTATCTAAATTAAGTCAAGAGCTTGAAACCAATAATTCAAAATCCAAATCAGACAACCAAAAACTACAAAAGATAAATACCGATCTATACTTTGCTTTAAATTATGGCACCGCCAAATCCCGCATTAAAAACCAACTAACATACAAGCTAGGCGAAGCTATGATAGCAAATTCAAAAAGCTTATTAGGCTATATAAAAATGCCTTATATCCTAAGTTATATCAAAGAAACCCACCAAAAAGAGCAAAAACTCTATCAAGAAAAGATTAAAGCTAACCCAAGCTTAAAGCTCCCACCACTTGAGACCTATCCAGATTACAATGAAGCTATAAAGATAAAAGAGCATCTAAGCTACAAACTTGGAGAGGCTTTGATAAATGCTGATAAGTCTAAGTTTAAATTAGGCTACCTAAGCTTATGGTTTAAATGTAAAAATATCACCAAAGAGCATAAAGATAATCACAAAAATAGCCCAAATCATTAAAACCAAACCATAAATAAAATTCATAAATACCAACTATTTCATTTAGTAAAATCTAAATGAAATAGTCCAAACAACCCTAAAACACAAATAAATATAATTAAATTTAATATATAATCAACTATTATAAATCTCTTTTTAAACCTCTTTATACTCCTTTAAACCAAATTTAGCTACACTCAGTTTTGAAATCAATTATCAAAATTAATCAAGAATAATATAATTATTTAAGTAATATAAATTTGAAAAATAAAATTTAAAATATCAATTTTTAAATTTAAAAATAAAAATTCAAATTCAAAAGATAAATTGATAAAACACACCAACTCAAAGGCCACAAATGCGAAATTTGCTATTTTTGCTCTTTATATCTTTAATTTTCATATCTTGCTCTTCAAGCAAAGCGCCATATTCTCCGCCTATAATGGATGATAATTTCACTCGTAATTCTCTAAAAACCCCCTATATTAAATAAATTTGATTTAACAAATTCAAATAACCCCACCAACCAAACAAATATAACCCCATCAAATAATCAGCCAAATTCATCTAGCCAACCACCCCAAATAACTCAGCCACCGCTATTAACCGCCCCAGATGCTCTAGGCTCATCCCCATTTAGCGGCGCCAAATCCACTCCACTTACTATCATCAACCCAATGGGTGGCTCAGCAATCACAGTTTGGGCATTAGCTCCTGGTAATTGGCTATGGGGATATACCTTAGATAACTCTAAAGAGTTTGGTAGAGCTAGGTCATGGCAAGTTTTAAATCTAGGTAATGATATAGCTTTGATTATAAATTTCCTTACTAATACTTGTATCCATGATGAAGGTGGTGGTATCACTCACAGAGATTGCGATATCAATAACAAATTCCAACAATGGCAACTATCAGCTATGGACAATGGCGCCATTCAGATAAAATCTAGTGCTTCTAGTAAGTGTATTACAACAGATCTTGGCTCACTAACTCAAACTGGCAGCTACTACAGTCTTGCCATGAGAGAGTGTAATTTTAAGCCAAATTTTAATCAACAATGGGTATTTATCCCTGAAGCCGCACCAACCTCTCCACTCTTAGGATACCAACAATGAAAAATATATTAATCTTATTATTATTTAGCTTTATAAGCTTATTTGCTAATATAGATGATTTTAAAACAGCCACTTGGAATATGCAAGGCTCAAGTGCTAGTAGTGAGGCTAAATGGAGCATTAGTATAGCTCAAATGTTCTCTGGAGCTAATGGAATAGATGTCTTAGCCATCCAAGAAGCTGGCACCTTGCCTGCTACAGCTCAGCCAACAGGAAGAGAGTTTAGAGCATTTGGCACACAAGTAGTAGTAACTGAGCATGTATGGAATATCGGCACTAGACTTAGACCTGATCTAATCTTTATATATTATGCTAGGACAGATTTAGGTGGTAATAGAGTAAATTTAGCTATAGCTAGTAGAAGACAAGCTGATGAAGTATTCTTACGACCACCTCCAACAACAGCCTCAAGACCAATGCTAGGAATTAGAATTAATAATGATGCATTCTTTAGTATCCATGCTTTAGCTAATGGTGGAGCTGATGCTTCAGCTATTGTTCATAATATAGATCTATTCTTTCAAAGCAGCCCAACCCTAGCTAATACTAATTGGATTATAATGGGGGATTTTAATAGAGAGCCAGTAGATCTACTTAGCTCATTTGAATTAGAGTTAAGACTTAGAACTAGAATAATTACTAATAACGCCATCACTCAAATAAGCGCTAGAAGAACTCTAGATTATGCTGTGGTTGGTAACTCCAATAGAGCTATCGCACCAGCA
>NZ_MJKK01000010.1:0-27262 GCF_002138755.1 Campylobacter sp. P0109 | reverse complement strand
TTTTTATTATATCGAACCAAATATTAAAAAGTTTATATATGGGGGGGGGATTTTGATAAATTTGAAGAAAATATTGCAAATTTTTAATAAATTTGAGTAATTAATTAAATTTAGATTAGATATTGTAGTTTTATAACTTGGGTATTTTATAATTTTTAGAGTGGAATTTAGATTGGATTGGATGAGATATTAAAATATTATGGGGGTGTAATTAAATTTGTGGTTGTTGGGAGGTTAATAGGTTGACTATGGATAAGAGTGAATTTGATAGTTTTTAGCTTATAGATAATGTTGCATCAATTTGCTATTTAATATATAGTGATTTGTAGATAATATTAGTGTTTAAGATATGATTTCATATATTTATAATATTAGGCTATGTTGTTAGGCTCGCTTTAGCACAGATTAGATTGTGCTAAAGCGAGATAAAAAAGAAATGCGATACTTGTAATCAATTTAACATTTTGCTTAATTGCAAAGCAAAGTTAAAAGATATCAAAACAAGTATATATACAAATTTAGCTTATAAAATAATCTCCATCAAAGCTTACAAGAGAGTACTTACGCTCATTACCTAATCCTTGAGTTAATTCATCAATGCTTAAAAACTCTAAACTATCAGCACCAATAAATTTACACACCTCTCTAGCATCCATCCTAGCACTGATTAGCTCTTCATAACTTGGAGTATCAATACCATATCTACAAGGATGTTTAATCTCTGGAGCAGCAATTTTCATATGTATCTCTTTAGCCCCAGCATTGCGTAATAGCTCTACTATTTTCTTGCTAGTTGTACCACGCACGATACTATCATCGATAACTACGACGCTTTTGCCATTTAAAACACTACTCATAGGATTTAATTTTAATTTAACTTTAAGATTTCTCATCTCTTGAGTTGGCTCTATAAATGTCCTACCTACATAGTGATTTCTTACAATTGCCATCTCAAATGGGATTTTACTCCTAGCAGCATACCCCAAAGCCGCAGGAACACCAGAATCTGGCACCGGCACGACAAAATCAGCCTTACAGCTAGATTTATCAGCTAGAATTTCTCCTAATTTTTTTCTAATTTGATATACATTTTTACCATCTATCATACTATCAGGACGAGCAAAGTATATATATTCAAATGCACACAATCTAGGGTCTTTAGCTTCAAATAACTCTATGCTTTTAAAGGCGCTTTTGCCCTCTTCAAATACTATCATCTCTCCAGGTGCTACATCACGCACAAATGTAGCCCCCACCAGATCAAAAGCACAGCTCTCACTAGCTACGATATATCCACCATCTTTTAATCTACCTATGCTAAGAGGCCTAACGCCGTATGGATCACGCACCACAAACATCTTAGAGCGACTCAAAATCAACAAACAATACGCCCCAACGATCTGCCCCAAAGCCTCTATAATGCGATCTTGTAAATTCTCTTTTTTGCTTTTAGCTATTAAATGTAAGATATTTTCTGTGTCCATATTGGATTGAAATATCGCACCATCTTCGATTAATCGCTCCCTAACTTCATATTTATTAATCAAATTTCCATTATGAACGATACTAATCTCACCCAAAGAGTATTTGGCACTCACTGGCTGAGCATCTAGCACACTATCACTTCCAGCGGTTGAATATCTATTATGCCCTATAGCCATCTGCCCTTGTAATATCTCAAAGCTATCGCTATTAAAAACCTCAGTTACTAAGCCTCTATTTTTAATAGTTTTAATCTGATGATTATAACTAGAGCTAATCCCACTTGCCTCTTGACCTCTATGCTGCATAGAAAACAACCCATAATAGGCTGTTTTTGCTGCGTCTTTTGAATTTATTACCCCTACTATCGCACACATTTTATATTCCTAAAGCATCATAGATTGTATATAATTTTGGCTCTTTATTAGCTAGCCAAATTCCAGCCTTTATCGCACCTTTAGCAAATGTAGCTCTACTTGTAGCGGTGTGATTTAACTCTATATATTCACCATCGTTATAAAATCCTACTGTATGGCGTCCAACGATATCGCCACCACGCAAAGCCATTACAGCAATCTCATCTTTGCTTCTAGCTCCTATCATTCCATCTCGTCCGCTTACTCTAACATTTGCTAAACTTAAATTTCTACCTTTTGCAGCATGTTCGCCAAGTGTCAATGCTGTACCACTTGGAGCGTCTATCTTATTGCGATGATGCATCTCAATAATCTCAATATCAAATTCACTTAGCACCCTACTAGCTATCTCAGTTAAGCGATTTAGCACCGCTACACCCAGACTCATATTTGTAGCTTGAAGTATCGGCATAGTAGCACTTGCTAGTTTGATTAGCTCGCCCCCTTCATCGCCTAGCCCAGTTGTGCCTATAACCAGTGGTTTTGGATTTGTCCTAGCGTAATTAATCAAATTTATAGATGCCTTTGCGATACTAAAATCAATCACCACATCGCTATTATCAAACAAAACATCATACTTATCAGTTACTATCACACCATCATCCACGCTCATAGGCTCTATAGTGTATGCTACTGATAATTTCGCATTATTAAGCCCTTTTAAATTTGCGATTATCTCGCTTCCCATCTTACCGCTTGCACCGTGTAAACCTATACGAATCATCATCGCCCTTTTTGGATAAATTAAGATTTTATTTTAGCTAAAAAAAGATAAAAATTTGATATAAGTAAATTGAATTTTATAAAAGAGCCACTCGCTAGGGCAAGTGGCTTAAGAATTAATGTAAGCTCTCAATGTAGCTCATAGCGCTAAGTGCAGCTACAGCACCATCTGCGGCGGCACTGACTACTTGCTTAGGAGCATCTTGTCTTAAATCTCCTGCGGCGAATAAACCTGGAGTTGAAGTTTGCATTTTTAAATCCACTTTTACTTGACCTGATGGCAATATATCGCAAATGAATTTATCTCCATCTTTTAGCACTTCGTTTCTTACATTTAGACCCACAAATGTAAATATGCCAGGCACTACTAAATCTCTTATGCTTCCATCTGCTAGTTTGACTTTCACCCCTTTTACACCAGCAGTGCTATCACCATAGACTTCATCTATAGTAGCATTTAAAATTAGCTCAATTTTCTCATTTTTCTTAACTTTTTCAACTGAGCTTGGAGCAGCTCTAAATGTATCACGGCGGTGAATTAGATATACTTTTGAGCAAATTCTAGTTAAATACTCAGCCTCTTCGATAGCGGTATCACCACCACCTAAGACTGCTACCTCTTTATTTTTATAGAAAAATCCATCGCATGTAGCACAAGTGCTAACGCCTTTACCAAAGAATTCATCCTCACCTTTAAAGCCAGCTCTTTTTGGGGTTGAACCTGTACATACAATTACAGCTTTTGCTTGTTCAGTTTTGCCACCTTCTAAAGTTATAGTGAAGCTGCCATCGCTATTTTTAGATACTTTTTCTACGGCCGCCATTTCGTGTTTTAGACCAAATCTAGTGCATTGCTCAAGCCACGGGCTCATAAAACTCATACCATCCATAACAGTAGCGACACCAGGATAATTCTCCATTTCAGAGCTACTAGTGATTTGGCCACCAGGCATGCCCTTTTCAAACATTACAACATTTTTTAACCCACCACGAGTAGCATAGAGCCCCGCACTAAGACCAGCTGGACCACCACCGATTATAGCTACATCTAACATTATAGTCTCCTAATTTTAAATTTATATCTATACAATATTACAAATATATTACATAAAAATAAATTTAACTTAAAAATTGATTTGAAATGAAGTGAGTCGGGGCAAAGCCCCGTTTGAATTATAAAAGTGAATTGATTTTATCTGCAATTGCAGCTTTAGATTGAGCGCCAATTAATGTCTCTTTAATCTCTCCATCTTTAAAGAATAGTAAAGTTGGAATAGAGCGTACGCCATACTCTACAGCTAGGTCTTGAACCTCATCTGTATTTACTTTACAGATTTTTGCTTTACCATCGAACTCTTCAGCCAACTCATCAATAACTGGAGCTAGCATTCTACATGGTCCGCACCATGGAGCCCAAAAATCTACTAGAGCAACGCCCTCTTTAGCAACATTGAAATTTTCAGCAGTTAATTCAATATATTTACCCATTTTATCTCCTTCTATGGTTTTACAATAAAAATTATACATCAAAAAAGTTAAACTAAAACTAACAAACATAATTTTAGGTAACTCAAACTTCATCAAATCAAGGCTTATTATAAAATATAAAAGTTAATAATTTTTATTAATTATTAAATTTTAAAAAAATGAAAGAAGAAATTTAATCAATATGTAATATTTTCTATCAATTCTATATTTTGATTATTTATACAGACTATATCGATTTGATATGGTAAATTTAAATTTGAGTTTAGCATATAAAAATCTATAGCTTTTATAATTTTTTCCAATTTAGATTTTGTTACTCTATAGATAGTTTGATAATCTTTAGTTGAGGCTTTAACCTCAATAAAATGAAGAGTTGAATCACGCTTAGCAATGATATCAATCTCTCCAAATTTAGTTTTATAGTTTAAATTGAGTATCTTATAGCCATTTTTTGATAAAAATTTAGCAGCACTTTTCTCAGCTTCATGACCAAAAAGATATTCAGCTAAACCCAAAGATTAACTCTCAATCCTAATCATAAATGGCTTAGCCTTGATAAAGTTCTCATTTTCTAAGCTATTAATTACTCTTAGCATATCAGCTTCTAAACAAGTATGAGTAGTAAAAAATAAAGTAGCACATCCTTCATCTTTGCTTTTTGCTTTTTGTAAGAAACTATCAATTGAGAGATTATTTTGACTCATTAAATTTGTAATCTTAGCCAAAACCCCAACCTCATCAGCTACCTTTAATCTTAAATAATATTTGGTTCTAATCTGGTTAGGCTTTAGAAGTTTTAATGGTGCAGACTCTAGTGGAGCCTTATATCCTAGCATAGGATTTCTAATCTCTCTAGCGATATCTATTAAATCACTTATAACTGCACTTGCTGTAGCAGACCCACCAGCACCAGCACCATAAAATAAGCTCTCTCCAACTGCATCACCTACGACACTTACAGCATTCATTACCCCATTTACATTTGCTAGCATCTTATCTTTGCTAATAAATGCTGGATGAACTCTAAGCTCTAAAGTACCTTCTCCACGCTTAGCAATAGCTAAAAGCTTGATAGCATATTCAAATTCATTAGCAAAATATATATCCTCGCTACTAATTTGACTAATACCTTCAATCAAAATGTCTTCGGGCTTAGCATGCACGCAATAGGCAATACTAGCTAATATAAGTAATTTATGTGCCGTATCAAATCCACCTATATCAAAGGTCGGATCAGCCTCGGCGTATCCTAGCTCTTGAGCCTTTTTAAGCGCCTCGTCAAATTGCACTCCACTATTCATCATATTTGTTAGAATATAATTGCTTGTTCCGTTCATTATACCCATTATTTTTTGAATATGGTTTGCGCTTAAGCCCTCTCTTAAAGCTTTTATAATTGGTATCCCACCAGCTACACTAGCTTCATATCCAAAAGCCGTATCACCAGCAAGTGCTTCAAGCTCATTTCTGTAGTAAGCCAATAGCGCTTTATTTGCTGTTACTACAGCCTTTTTGCGCTCTAAAATCTTACTTATAATCTCATAGGGCTTATCAATTCCGCCCATTAGTTCGATAAATACATCAATATCATCTCTATTTATAACACTATCTATATCATCAGTTAATGGAATTATTGAGTCTTTATGTTTTGATAAATCCCTTACTACACCCACTACTGGAGTTATACTAACTCCGGCTCTTGAGACGATTAGATCGCTATTTTTAATGAGCACATTAGCAACCTCAGTTCCTACTGTCCCAACACCTAATATCGCTACTCTCATTGGACTTCTTTTAAATATTTTTTGATATTTCTAGCAGCTTGGCGAATACGATTTTCATTCTCTATAAATGCAATCCTAACATACTCATCACCAGCCACACCAAATCCAGCACCAGGGCTAACAGCTACGCAAGCTTTGGTCAATAGCTGCTTAGCAAATTCTTTACTTCCTATATTTCCTACTTGCGGTGGTAATTTTGCCCAAGCAAACATACTAGCTCTAGGTTTTGCTATCTCCCAACCAGCAGCACTAAAGGCCTCTATAAGCGTATCTCTGCGTTTTTCATAAGTCTGTCTAATCTGCTCAACGCAGTCTTGATCTCCATCTAGTGCTACGGTGGCAGCTACTTGGATTGGGGTAAACATACCATAGTCAAACCACGATTTTATCTTTTTGAGTGCGGCTACTAATTTTTTATTGCCACATATAAATCCTACACGCCAACCGGCCATATTGTATGATTTTGATAAGGTATAACACTCTACTGCTACATCTTTGGCCCCATCTACTTCAAAAATACTAGGTGTCTTATATCCATCAAATGTAAGCTCAGCATAAGCAATATCACTAATGATATAAAATCTCTCACGCTTAGCCATATCTACTAAACGCTCATAAAAACTCTTTTGGCAAGTTACAGTAGTTGGGTTATGAGGAAAATTTACTACAACATATTTTGGCTTTGGAATACTCTCTTCTATAGCATGTTCTAAATTTTCAAAAAATTTATTCTCATCTAATTCAAAATTTGCATTATAAATAAGTGGCATTTTAGTAACATTTCCACCTGCTATAATAAAAGCTTGAGTATGAATAGGATAGGCTGGATCTGGTACAATAGCTACATCGCCAGGATTTGTGATGGCTTGTACTAGATGGACAAATCCCTCTTTGCTACCCATAGTTGCGACTGCTTCAGTTTCTGGATCTAGTATTACGCCATATTTTCTTTTATACCAGTTACATATCGCAACACGAAGTTTATAAATACCTTGACTAACACTATAACCATGAGTTTTATCCTTCATAGCGCTCTCGCATAATTTATCTATAATATGCTGTGGTGTTCTACCATCTGGATTTCCCATCGAAAAATCTATAATATCAGCCCCATCTCTACGTGCTGCCATCTTAATCGCATTGACCTCGGCAAATGCGTAGTTTGGCAACCTCTCAATAGTGTTAAATCTAATCTCATCAAACATAAAAAAACTCCTTAATTTGATTTTATATATATTTTTAATCCACGCTTAATATTTTCTAAGCTAAAAGCATCATCAATTAGCATATAGTATGAATTTGGTGGAAATTTGATATATATTTCTTTTTCTGGTTTATCTGATTTAATCTGTGTAATCAAATTTAGATCCCTATCAAGTATCTTTATAACGCAAATCCAACTATCAGAAGCGTAGCTTTTTATTAAAGCCTCGCTTTTGCCGCTAATATTTAAAAAATATGGCTCTAATGGCTTTGCAAGGTCAAATTCGCTATCACTAATATATTGATGTGTAGATAATATAGCTTTGCTAGCATCAATACTATAAGTAAAACTAAACTCACCATCACGATTAATATCTTTTATATAAATTTGATTCTTTCCAAGCTCTCTATAAATCGCACCTGGATCTAGCAAAAAGCGTGAATTCATAGATATTTGCCAAACTATTCCTTGAGTATCAGTCTTTAATGACTTACTCAAAAAATATGAATAGCCAAGATTTTTAAGAGCTTCAGATACGCTTTTAAAAAGCAAAATATCAGAACTTGGACTATAAAAGGCAATTTCTAAATTCACCGGCAAAGAAAAACTAAGATTTAAGAGCGAATTTACTCTTAAAGTATTTGTAATTTTAGCGTAATTTGGATTACCCCTACTATCAATAAAATCAGACTCTATAGCAAATATCTGCTCGATTTTATCTCTATTTTTAGCGTAACTTTGCTCTGAAATTATACTTTTGATATTGCTATGTAAATCAAATCCAAAACAACTAAAAGCAAAAACACAAAATAGAAACGCTACTCTTACCATTGAGAACCTTTGTTTAGTTTCACAAATTCGTCATACTCCAACTCTCTAATTGTGCCATTTTGAATTACAAATCTTAATGGCTTTTGAACGCTAAATTTCTTTTGATCCCCATCAATCTCTAAAATTAACTCGCCGTGGCCTGTTTGAATTAGTTGATCAGTGCTTAAATTTAGGTCGATAGGATTTTTAGTTGTATGAAATCTTTTATTTTTACCATCAATATCTTTAATACCAATCCATATATTTTTAGTTGGAATAATTTTAGCAATTTCATTGGTTGGTGCTGTAATCTGCGGTACTTCTACTTTTGTAGTTTCTATATTTAGAGTTTGAGTTTTTAGTTCTGTAGTCGCATTGGCCTCTATAGAAGTTGAATTTGAGTCGATTTTAGTTTGATTAAATTCAGTAGTGATATTTTCATCTTTTTGAACTACTTTTTCTATTGTTTGACTAATTGCTTCTAAATTCTCTTTAGCTGATTCTACTACGGCATTTGCTGAGTAGGTTACGCTTTGATTTTTATCAAAACTTGGTAACTCTATATTATCTAAAATATTTGTAAATTTAACTACCCAAACTAGTGCTACTATGATTAATACTACAACCAAAATTACTGTTAAAGCCATACTATTATCGGTTTTTGGTGTATATGCTGGAAGTTTTGGCGCTACTGTAAAACCTGCATTATCATCACCATTATGTTCTTTACAATACTCATTATACTCATCAATCCAGCCTTGTAAATCCATATCATATTCACGGCTTAAAATCTTAGCAAAACCAGAAGCATTTAATTTGCGAAGTTTTTCGAAATTTTTTTCACACATATATCTTAGATACTCAGTCTCGATATGAGTGTGCTTAGTTACCTCTTTTAAATCCATTTCTAAAAGTTTTTCTATACCATTAGCCATTTATAATCCTATCAAATAATATTCCAAACGCCACACTGACATTTAAGCTATCCCAGTCCTTGCGCATATTTATGCCTAGACTCTCATCGCATTTTTGCAATACCTTATTTGGTATTCCCTCGCCTTCACTACCCATAATTAAAGCAGTTTTAGGCTCAAATTCAAATTCTTTAGTACTCTTACCTCCAGCATTTGCTGCATAAATTTTAAATCCAACTTGCTTAAGCTCATTTATAAAGCTTAACCCATCAGTGCATAAAGCAATTGGTAGTTCATACGCTGCACCGCTACTAGCACGCACTACTCCTTGCATTGCTAGGCTCTCATTTTTACCTACTATAACTATACCGCCAGCACCCAATGCATAAGCAGTCCTTACTATAGCGCCAATATTTCCTACATCACTAAGACCATATAAAATCACTAAATAATCAGACTTTTTAATCTCATTTAAATTAGCAAACTCGTAATCTTTTACCTTTGCTAAAAAGCCTTGATGATTGCCTCCACGGGCAAGCGCTTGGGCTTTTTGATTATCGACTTTTTGTATTTTTAGGCCGACTTTTGCTATTTGGTTAAATATATCTTTTTGAACCTCTTTTGCTAGATATATCTCTTCGAGCTTGTCTTTATGATGTTTTAACAAATGTAAAAATAGCTGTTTTCCATAGATAATCATAGCGATTATGGTATCTAAAAGCCCTTAAATTTTAGCTTATTTTTAGCAAAAAAAATGAATTTTTGTAAAATTATATTTATCATTGTTAAGAAGCTTCTTATGATTAATAAAATAATCATACAATAAATACTATTTTACAAAAGATCGCTTCTAATAAAGCTTTAATAATCTATATAAATTTATCCTAAAATCACCCATTTAACTGGGCATATATCTCTTTTACGCTTTTACCAGTAAGCTTGGCTAGGAGTTTGGCTTTTTGCTTTGGAGGAATGTCTAATTCATTTATATCAGCTACGCTTATAGTATTTTGGGTGTTATTTTTTGAACCATCAATTACTATACACCATTCACCTTTTAAATTTGCACTCTTAAGCATAACGACTAGATTTTTAGCACTATTTTTAAATTTAGCTTCAAATTTCTTAGTAGCCTCTTTAATAGCAAAAATCTCCCGTTTAGGCTCTAGCTTTGCAATAGCTTCAACTAGCTGCAAGACTCTCTTTGGTGATTCATATATCACTACTGGATAAGTCAAATTTAGCGCATTTTGTATAGCTAGTTCTCTATCTCTGCCAGTATTTGGCAAAAACCCTAAAAATGTAAACTCTTTTTGCACAATTCCACTTGCTGCTACGGCTAAAAGTGCTGCATTTGCTCCACTTAATACCTCGTAATTTATACTATTTTGCTGAGCAAATTCTACTAATGCAACTCCTGGGTCGCTAATGCATGGCATTCCAGCATCGCTTACATATACTACAGTATTTTCTATTAATTTTTTAGCTTCAAATTTAGTAAAAAATTCACTCTCATTATGTGTATGAAGAGAGTAAAATTCAGATGGATTTATATTTAGATTATATTTTGTGTTTAGAAGATTTATAAGGGATTTAGTTACTCTACTATCTTCACAAATTATGATATCACAAAGGTTCAAGATGTCCAGGCATCTCTTTGAGATATCATCTAAATTGCCAATTGGCGTAGGAAGAAAGTAGAGCAAAAGATTATTTCATTCCGTATTTTTTCTTAAATTTATCTACACGACCTGCGCTATCTACGATCTTTTCACTACCTGTGAAAAATGGATGACAAGCACTGCAAATATCTACTTTGATTTCTGGCTTGTTTGACTTGCTAATAAATGTATTACCGCAAGCGCAGCTAACTGTGCATTCAACATACTCTGGATGTATATCTTTTTTCATTGCTTTTCCTTTTTTTGGGTTTAAAAGTTGGGATTTTATCTAAATTTGGCTTAAATTTCCTTGATTAATCTAGTCTCATTTGGTGCCATCTCTATGATCTCCCATGGTAAGCCCTGTTTATTTAGCTCATCCATAAATGGTTTGGCATCGAATTCTTCCATATTAAATACACCTTTGGCACTCCAAATTCCCTTTGCTACCATCATTGAGCCTATCATTGCTGGCACTCCTGTAGTGTAGCTAACAGCGCCAACGCCAGTTTCTTGATAGCACTCTTGGTGATCGCATACATTATAGATATAAACTTTTCTTGGCTTATTATCTTTTATGCCTGTTATCACACAACCTATATTTGTCTTGCCTTTGGTTCTAGCACCTAGGCTTGCTGGGTCAGGTAGCAAGGTCTTTAAAAATTGAATTGGGACGATTTTAACTCCATTATGCTCAACCTCATCAATCCTTAGCATACCTACATTTTCTAGGCATTTCATATGAGTTAGATAGCTCTGCCCAAAGGTCATAAAAAAGCGAATTTGCTTTAAAGTAGGGATATTTTTTACTAAGCTCTCAAGCTCTTCATGATAGAGTAAATAGCTATCTTTTGGGCCGATTTTTGGATAATCCCAGCTAAATCCTATCTCCATCGGCTCGGTTTCTATCCATTTTCCATCTTTGTAGTATCTACCCTTTGCGCTAACTTCACGCAAATTTATCTCAGGATTAAAATTCGTAGCAAACGCATACCCATGGTCTCCAGCATTACAATCCAAAATATCAATATACTCAATCTCATCAAATAGATATTGCTTCGCATAAGCACAATATACATTAGTAACGCCCGGATCAAACCCACTACCAAGAAGCGCCATGGTATTAGCAGATTTAAAATCACCATCTTTAGCCCATTGAAGTTTATACTCAAATTTAGCCGTATCTGGGTGTTCATAGTTTGCTGTATCTATATATGGAATTTTAGTTTGCGAGCATGCGTCCATAAGCGTAAGGTCTTGATATGGAAGTGCAACATTTAGCAATAAATCAGCCTTAATATTTTTAATAAGCTCTACAACAGCAGCTGTATCATCGGCGTCTATCACCGCTGTACCTATATCTACTCCGACTTTGTCTTTGATAAATTTAGCTATTTTATCACATTTGCTTTTGGTGCGACTTGCTAGAGTGATTTTGGTAAAGACTTGCGAATTCATCGCACATTTTACCGTTGCTGCTTGGCTTACTCCGCCTGCTCCGATGATTAAGATATGACTCATTTTCTATCCTTTGTCTGAATTTTTAGTAATTATAGCCAAATTTAGCTAAAATTCACTCCATACTATAAGCAAAAATTACTTTAATAAAAAATTAATATTTTCTAAATTTGGCTTTTAAATTAGATTTGAGTCTAGGTATTGAGCTATTTTGACATAAATATATTAAAATATAAGTTAATAATACTATTAATGGTTATATTTAAACTCAATAATATCTACTCAACATTTTAAGTATAGGCTTAGCTAGTTCTAGCCCCTTAGATCGGTGCGAAATTTGAAGCTTGATACTCTCATCAATCTGCCCTATAGTCTTATCAAATCCATCAGGAATAAACATAAAATCATACCCAAAGCCATTATCACCAAGCTCTCTATCGATGACTTCTCCATGCATAAATCCATGGACGCCATATCTGCCATATTTAGAGCCGATGCCGATACAAGCGGTATAAAATGCCTTAGAGTGGCTTAAGCCTAATCTTTTTAACTCACTAATCAATTTTGCTCTATTGCTCGCATCACTCGCCCCTTCACCACTATATCTAGCTGAGTAGATCCCAGGAGCAAAACCAAGCGCTTCAACGCTTATCCCACTATCATCGCTTAGAGCTATACACTCATTTTCAATTCCAAGCTCTTTAATCTTTTTATACACAGCATCTGCTTTTATCATCGCATTTTCATAAAAGCTCTTGCCATACTCTTGGATCTCAAATGGCTTACATATATCACCCAAAGCCAAAACTTCAAATTGATTATAATAAGCCTTAATCTCCCTTACTTTATCCATATTATTTGTAGCTAAAACAATCTTCATCCAACCCTCCTATTTAGAATTTTTCTAACCCAAAACGCCACCAAACCCATCACAACCACAAGGGCTAAGGCTAGCCAAAATTCATAGCTTTTATAATTTGCTATATTGCTACCTAAATTTATAAATAGCACCGCACTAATAAACTTGCCAAGCACCCCAGCAATGATAAATTTAATAAAATCAAACCTCAACGCCCCAGCCATGTAATTCACGACATTATAAGGGACAATTGGTATTAATCTGAGCAAAATTATTAGACTAAACTCATCCTTACAAAATTTATTTTTAACTCTCTCAAATTTAGCAGTATCAAAAGCCCCACTAAAATATCTTGCGATAAAATACATTATAGCTGAGTTTATCGCAACTCCTATCATCGCACAGATTAAAGCCTCCCAAAAGCCCAAAATCGCCCCACCGCCAATAGCCAAAATCCCAGCCGGAAATAAAAATATAGGCAAAATTACCCAAAATCCGATATAAATCACCCAATCAAATTTGCTAAATTCGCCCATTAAATTTATCAAATCACGCTGATTTATACTACATAAAATTACCACGCAACAAAGCATAAAAACGCCAAATAAAATCAATCTAATCATAAATTTCTCTTTTAAAAGCGTAATTTTATCCAAATTTTTGCTAAATTTTGAAAATATTTAGGTATATTTAGATAGAATTCAACCCATTGTTAAATCATTATAATACTAAATTTGGATTGTTGATGAAGCTTTTTGCTAGGTATAGTGCATTTATTTATGTAAAATATTTTTTTATTATATTTATCTCATTGATTGGATTTTATGTAGTTATTGATACCCTTACAAATCTTAAAAATCTCCCAAGTAGTGCAAATTTACAACTAATTTATGTTAGTCTAACTGCATTAATTTCAATCAATTATGTATTGCCAATCTCAATAGTCTTAGCCCTAATAGCAACTATGATTAACCTAACTCGCTCCAATGAATTAGTCAGCTTTTACGCTTTAGGAATTAGTAAAAACCGCCTTATAACGCCTATTTTTACCATCACTTTACTTATTAGCTTTGGATACATCGGGCTTTGCTGCACACAGTTTGCCTACGCCAAAGAAAGACAAGAATCCTTAGAAGATTTTCAAAGCTTTGATCGCTCAACCAAATGGATATTTTTGCGCTTTGAAAATAAATTTACATATATCGAAAAACTCCTTGGCAATAAGCAGCTTGCTCAAAATGTCAGAATTTTTGATATGAATGGTTCGCAAATTATATCTCAAATAACTGCTAAAGAGGCTAGCTACAATGGCAACACCTGGATACTTAAAGATAACAACATAACTCAAATACCGCAAAATTTAAGCCTAGGTGCTACAGGGTTAGAGCGTAGCTATGCTGATGAGATAGTAATCACAAATAGCTTCCGCCCACGCATAATAGAAAATATCGAAAATAAAGACAATCTCTACTCCATCATAGATGCTATTGACTCCATAAATACACTTAAAAATGAAAATATAAACATTGCTAAGATAAAATCTGTACTATATTCAATGATATTTTTCCCACTTTTTGCTCCATTTATGGTGCTAATTTTATACTATTATATGCCTGTTACTGGGCGTTTTGCTAGCTTAGCTATTGCTAGTTTTGGGGCGATTTTTATCTCGCTTTGTATTTGGGGTGTTTTATTTTTACTTATTCGTCTTAGTATTAATGGTGCTATTGCTGCTGAGATTGGTATTATTTTGCCTGTTATTATTTTGATGCTATTTGCTGGATATCAGTTTTATAAACATAGGTAACATATCTATTTTATATCATAGCAATTTAGAGTTGAAATTTATAAATTTTGCCTAAAAATAAAAGATACTTAAAAAAAATATATAATAAAGAAAGTTTATATATTTGCTCTATTATTGCTTTATTATAATTAAAAAATGATACTAATAAATTTAATATCATTAAACTTAATCAAACTAAAATAAAAACTAGTAAATTTGTAAATTTTTACTCTACCCCCCCCCTACAAAATCACAAATTTAGGTTATAATATCGATTGGAATACATATAACATAATGGGGGTTTATCATGTTCTCAAATCTTAAAGTTGGTGCCAAAATATCACTAATTGTTGGCGCTGTAGTTTTTGTTGGCTTAACTGCCCTTACTATACTAATTGGCAATAATGCATCAAAGGTGATTAAGCACGAGTCTGACATCACTCTAACTCAAGCTAGTCACCGATATGCTGAGCATGTTCTAACTATTTTTAGAGAGATGGATTCACTCACTAAATCTACTGCTAATATTATTGGCCTTGACCTTGGCTCTCGTCATGCTAACATGCAAGATACTATAGATGATTTAAGCACTTCATTTGACTCATCTAACTATGCTGAGTATGCATACATCTATCTATTAGATCCAAATGATAGCTTTAAAAATAGCGATTATATAACTAAAGATAATCACTTTGCACTATTTTTAGCAGATACAAATCGCAATTTTAAAAACGGAATAGAGGTATATAAAACTACTGAAGCATTCCTAGCTGATACATCTATTAAAGATGTTATAACAACTAAAAAGCCTGTAATTGGCGAGCCTAAACACTACAATATAAATGGAAATGATGTATTTGCAACTGATATAGCCTATCCACTAATAAATAATGGTAAATTAATAGGTGTAGTAGGATATATGTATAATCTAAAATATATGACTACATATCTAGATAATAAAGAATTTAGTCTATTTGAAGGCGATGTACGCTACATTTTAAGTGCAGAATCTAGACTAGCTACTCATCACAATCCGCAGTATTGGGGTAAAAAACTAGGCGAGTTTAATACCAACCCTACAACCAAATTAGCCTTAGAGGCGATTCAAAATAAACGCGTAACTATTATCGATGAATACTACACTATCCGTGGTGAAGCAACCAAGGCAATTATCACTCCATTTTCTATTGGCGAGCTTGGAACTTGGTATATGCTTATCAATGCTCCGCTTGATGAGATTCAAAAACCGATGCGTATCTTAGTATATGAGATTATTGGGGTGTCAGTTGTAGTGCTTATTATACTTCTTGTTTGTGTTTATATGATTACTAATAGATTAGTTACTGCTAGACTTAGCCGTCTATCTGGACTGCTTTTAGCATTCTTTAAATATATCAACCACGAAGAAAAGCGCGCACCAAATACTATACCACCTACATCAAATGATGAGATTGGCGCAATGGCATCAGCAATAAACTCTAATATCTTAAAAACTCAACAAGGTTTACAAAGAGATGCTGAGGCTATTAGCGAGGCAGCTAATACAGCTAAATCTGTAGAAAATGGCGACCTAACAGCAAGAATCAACCAAAATCCAAATAACCCTCAGCTAATCGAGCTTAAAAATGTACTAAATAATATGCTAAATGTACTAGAGGCTAAAATCGGTAGTAATATGAATGAGATTCATAGAGTATTTGAATCATATAAAAATCTAAATTTTACTACTCAAATCATGAGTGCTAAAGGTGATGTAGAGACTACTACAAATATTTTAGGTGAAGAGATTAGAAAAATGCTAAACTCATCTGCTAGCTATGCTCAAGATCTAGCCAAACAAACTGATAATCTAAAAGAGTCAATGCAAAAGTTGTTTGATGGCTCAAACGCTCAAGCAAATTCACTAGAACAATCAGCTGCGGCTATAGAGGAGATATCAAGCTCTATGAGTAGCGTAAATGATAGAACAACTGAAGTAGCCAGACAAGCAGAAGATATCAAAAACATAGTAGGCGTAATAAAAGATATAGCAGACCAAACAAATCTACTAGCCCTAAACGCAGCTATCGAAGCAGCTCGTGCTGGTGAGCATGGTAGAGGCTTTGCTGTTGTTGCTGATGAAGTAAGAAAACTAGCTGAAAGAACTGGTAAATCTCTAAGCGAAATCGAAGTAAATGTAAATGTATTAGTTCAAGGTGTAACTGAAATGAGTGAATCTATAAAAGAACAAACTCAAGGTATCGCTCAAATCAATGAAGCTATCGCTCAATTAGAAAGCGTTACTCAAGACAATGTTACTGTAGCAAATGATACAAATACTATCACCGCTAGAGTAAATCAAATTTCAGCTAACATCCTTGATGATGTAAATAAAAAGAAATTCTAAAATCTCTTAGGAGAGGTTATCCTCTCCTTGATTATAAAATCTTTAAAATAGTCTTATTAATTTGCTTTGATTTACTAAATTTAAATTATAAATTTTAGATATTTTGATTAAAAATCTTTAGATTAAAATTATTTTAAATAGTAGGTGAATTATTTTAAATCCCAAAAGATTGCCACGCTAAATATACGCAGCAATCAAATTTAATCTATTTTAGCCGTTCTAGACGCTCTTTTTTAGTGCCAATTTCAGTAATTTGTACGCCAAAGTTTCCATCAACGATAACAACCTCACCAAGCGCAATTGGCTTATCTCCTATTAATACTTCTAGCGGGTCATTAGCTAGCTGATTTAGCTCTATGACTGAACCAATATCCATTGATAATACATCTTTTAGTAGCATCTTTTTTGAGCCGATTCTTACACGGATTGGCAAACGCACATCTAAAATTAATCCGATATTTTTAATCTCATCACCAATATCATGTTTTTCACTTTTAGAGCCTATAGTTTTATTAAAGTATTTATAAAACGAATAATCAATACAAATACCTATCATTTCATTTAAATCCATTAGCTCAACAGGGTATAAAAATAACTTCTCAAATGAGCTAAAATCTAAAATTTGATTTTCATCGATATACTTTACAGCATTGATTGTAAATGTAATCTTTGGCATATCTTTGGCTGCTCCAAGACTTGTAGTCATAGCGCTTAATAAATTAGAAAATATCTCCTTGCTAGCATCTAGCTCATCATCGCCAATTATCGTACTACCACTTGGTTTTTCATCGCCTAGCATTAGATCATTTATTGCAGTTAATAAAACTGGTGTAGCTACTAAATTTATCTTACCCATTATATCGCCATTTAGTGTTACACTAGCGATTACGGCTGGAGTTTTGATACCATTTTGAGTTGGAGCATCATACTCTGCTCCTTCAGATATTACCGGTGTAACTCCGGTTAACCCTTCTATAGTTGCACTTAACTCATTTGTAAATATTTCAAAAAATCTAGTCATCATATTCATCCTCTTCTTTAGTTTCTTCTTCTGGTTCTGGCTCTTTATATGACATTAGTTTGGCTTTTCTCTCCTCTTCATATTGTTCTAGGATAGCCTTTATCTCATCACGATCAGTTTTGATTAACTGTTCTAGCTTGATAGATTTGCTAAAGCGGTGAATACCAATTTGAGCTAAGAATACCTCTTTTTTATCTATACAGACAATTGCTTTATCATCAGCATTACGATCAAGTCGCAAGATATCACCAACTTCTAAATTTAAAAATTCATTTACGCTAATTACGGTCTTTCCTAAAATCGCCTCATATAATACCTCAGCACGGCCAATAAGTGTTTTTAACTCTTTATTTCGGCTCTTTTTAGCACTAGTTTCACCTAGCATAATATCACGATTAGCCAAACGGCTAAGTATTGGCTCTAGATATATAACTGGATAACATAAGCTTATCATACCGCTAGAGTTTCCAATAATAATCTCCATAACAACCATAATAACAATCTCATTTTGGCTAACGATTTGGACAACATTTGGACTAGACTCTTTAGCTTCTACATTTGGATACATATCTGTAATCATTGCCCAAGACTCTTTTAAACGCTGCATAATAATACGCAAAATAGCATCCAAAAGATTAACCTCAATATCAGTTAGCTCCCTATTGTTACTCTCAAATCCATCACCATTACCACCAAGCAACCTATCAATCATAGGAAATGCGATACTAGGATTAACCTCTAAAACGCAGTTGCCATCTAGCGGTTTAATAGAAAATACATTAAAGCTTGTTGGGCTTGGCAAACTCATTAAAAACTCGCCATAAGTCATCTGATCAACTGAGTGTAGCCTAATCTCAACAATACTACGCATAATGCTTGAAATTTGAGACGCAAGGTTTCTTGCAAGCTTATCGTGAATACCTTTGACAGCCCTTAGCTGCTCCTTACTAACCCTATTTGGACGTTTAAAGTCGTAGATTACAACCTGTTTTGGCTCTTCCAAATTACGCTCAGATGAATTGCTACTTTGACTATCGCCATCATCATCTACAACTTGCAAGAGTGCATCTATCTCTTCTTGACTTAGAATATCTGCCATTAAAAGCCTAGCCTTTCTCGAATTTTTATTATCAATCTTTTATGAATTTGACTAATTCTTGATTCTGTGATATTTAAAATTTCGCTTATTTCACTTAAATTTAACTCTTCATAATAATAAAGCTGAATCACCAACTGGTCCCTTTGACTAAATTCACTCAAAATCAGCTTTATATGCTCGATTAGCTCCTCTTTTTCTATCTGTGCCTCGGTATCATAATCGCTTAATATATTAAACTGATCTTCTAATCTAAGAACAGATGTTAGATCGCTTAAGCTTCTAACCTCTTTAATCTTGCTTACATCTTCATTTAACGCACTAGCTAAATACTCATTACTTGGCTCATATTGATGTTTGCTATAGTACTCATCTACTAATCGATCTATATCTTTAACCAGTTTACGATTCTGTCTGCTTAGCGTATCTAAACTTCTTAGGTAATCAAGCATTGAGCCTTGAACTCTATGCTTTGCATAACCCCAAAAATTATCATTTTGATTTTTATCATAACTATGGCTAAGACGTACCATAGCCTCTGTACCAATACTTATTAAATCACTTACTTCAATCGAGCTTGGCAAACGAGATTTGAGTCTACACGCCATAGCTCTAAGAGCTGGCATATATGCGATTACTAGCTCATCTTGCTCTTTTTTTATCTGTGTTTTATAGGCTTCAAGCTGCTTTTTCTTTATTGGATTCATGCTTTTTACCTGATCTTTTGAGCTTTTGGTCTAGATGACGAATGAGTGTCTCTAACCTACGCTCCCTAACAGCAAGCTCTGTAAGCAAATAGTCGTTAACCTCTTCATGATGCTCTTTATTAAATATTTTTAAACCAATCCTTTTAGTATCTATATAATTCATCACCACAATATGAATAACAATATAAAAGAAAAATGTGATCAGCAAAGTATATATAACAAACTCTACAGGCTCCTCGACTTTTACGACGACAAACATCAATCCAACAAAAAATCCACACACTGTAAAAAATGCTATATAATTATCTGGTCTCACGGTAATCCTTTTTAAAACTGCTCCACTAAACGCTTAAAAAAGCCAGCAAAGCTTCTATCTTCACTGGTATCAAGCACTTTCCGTTCCAATTTCTCAAGGAGATTATTTGCTGCTTGCTTAAGCTGATAAGTAGCTAATGAATGCGGAGCTTCGCTGCTAAAAAGTGTCCGTATCTTAATGCTTCTAGATACAACCTTATCACTTGGAATCCAGCCTAAAAGATTTAAATTTAGCCTATGCGAAATATTTTTATCAGCAACAGTTTTTATAGTTTGAAAAATCTTTTGAGCTTCATCTGCGTTTTTAGTCTGATTAATTAGCATAAAGACATCGCTTTTCATCTTTGAAATCACCTTAATAGTCGCATATGCATCGGTGATAGCTGCAGGATCAGGCACGGTTACAACGATAATCTCATCACACGCTTCTAAAAATACTTGCGTACTAGATCCAATCCCAGCACCAGTATCAATGATAACAAAATCCACATCTTTTAAAATTGAGGCTTGATTTAAGAACTTTTCGTATAAAAACTGATCATTAAATTTAAAAATCTCATCACCGCTCTCACCAGGAATTAATGTCAAATTTGGTTTAACTTTAATTAAAATATCTTCAAGCGGACACTCGCCTTTTAAAACATCTAGCATATTTTTGGTAATTTTCACATTTAGTAAAACATCTAAATTCGCAAGACCAATATCAGCATCAAATAATACTACTTTATAACCATTTGTTGCTAAAAGATTAGCTAAATTTGCACTAACTGTGGATTTACCTACGCCACCTTTTCCACTAGTAACTGCGATGAAATGAGTAGATTTTTTAATCTTTTGAGCTATCATTAACTCTCTTAATTTATCTGCTTGATCCATCATCCTCTCCTTTAAATCCATCTAAAACGCAACTAACCAAAAAGTCGCTCTTAGCTTCCATAATATCATCTGGGACATTTTGACCTGTTGAGAAGAAGCTCACCGGTGTACCAGTTTCATATATAAGTGAAAATATATTACCAAATATCTTTGTCTCATCAAATTTTGTAATTATAAGAGTATCGATTTCTAAAGTTGAAAAATTATTATAAATCTCTAGCAAATCATCAATTTTTGAACCGGCTGAAACGACTAAATTTACATCAACTTGATTACCGCACTCTTTTAAAAATGTATTAAGACGAGTTAATTTTTCTCTATCATACTGACTACTTCCCATAGTATCAATTAAAATTACATCGCAGTTTGATAAACTCTTAAGCGCTGAGCGAAAATCCTCAGGCTCAATCGCATCAAGAATTGGGATATTCATAATCTTAGCATATTGAAATAGCTGTTCAACCGCACCAAGCCTATAAGTATCAAGCGTGATAATCCCTGTCTTATATCTAATACTACCGCCATGAGCAAATTTATACGCAAGTTTTGAGAGAGTTGTTGTCTTACCTACGCCAGTTGGACCTACTAACATCATAATTCTTTTCTTTTTAGGGTCAAAGCTTTCACTTCTACATGGCAACATATTACGCAAAAGTGAGTAGAAATATCTCTTTACAGTTGTTGGATTGCTTTTCATCGATGATGGCATATTTTCGATTGTAGCTTGCATTATACCCTTTAGATGCTCGTACTTCATTCCACTTTGTTTGGCTAGCTTGTATATTGTAGAAAATTCAGGCGGAATAATTATATCATCACGATTTTCAGCCTTATCATCCCATATCATATCAGCAATCATAGAGATTTTTTGATTTAGCTTACTTACCTCTTTGGCTACTTCATCAATCTTTTTGTCATATTCTGGGCTTTTATACTCGCTTAATTCGTTGCTTACCCCTGCTACTTTTCCAATCTCTTTAGCAACTTGAGATATATTTAATAATATATCATTATTATCTCTTGGTTTTTCTTCTATAGTATCTAGTCCGCCTTGTTCAAATCTTGATGCTGGGCGTGGGCTTTGGGTTGAACCAAGAGTATAAGCCTCAATTTGTTTTTGAATTTGATTGATTTGAGCCTGTTTTTTCTGTGCTTGGCTTGGCTGAGGAGTATCCTCTTCAACGCTAACTAAAATCTCATAAAGAGGCTTTTTATTTAGCGTTTTTGGCTGAATTTGCTTAGTTGTTACAAGCATAGCACTCTCACCACACTCCTCTTTAGCTTTCTTAAGTGCTTCAATCGCACTCTCTCCTGTAAAAGTCTTTAAAACTGTTGCCATCATATTCCTTTCATAAGACCTAATGGGATAAATACACTTGGGCGACTATTAGCTCCTGGGTGAGGTAGGATTAATTCTTCATTATTATAGCTTTTAGCACTAAAGTATAGTATATCCAAATCTAGTGTTCTAGGTGAGTTTTTAAACTCCCGTTTGCGTTTAAATCGCCTCTCAAATCTCTGCATAATCCTTAAAACTTCCCTAGCATATAAGGAAGTTTTAAGGATTATAACAGCATTTATATAATCTCTGCTAGCATAACCAAAGGCTTTATTTACCAGCATTGGTGAGCTTTGCACAATGGCAAATCTCCTATCTTTTAAAATTAAATTTAAAAATCTATCAAAAATCATAGAGGTATTACCGATATTTCCGCCTAGACCAATAATTGCGGTATATTTATGTGGGGTATAATTGTTAAATTTGCGTGGGAAATAAGCGCTTTTTAACAACATTTTAGCTCCATCGATTTTAATTGTTTTCATTAAAGAACTTCGCACCCATCATTTGTAACAACTACGACATCTTCAATTCGTATACCAAACTCATTTTCTAAGTAGATCCCAGGCTCTATACTAAAAACCATTCCAACCTCTACTGGAGAGCTATTTCGTGGGCTAATTATTGGAAATTCATGAATATCAAGACCCACGCCATGCCCTGTTGAGTGAAAAAACTTATCACCATAACCGCTTTTTGCAATAAATTCCCTAGCTGCTGCATCAATATCACACGCTCTAACACCTGGTTTTACCGCTTTTATAGCTAAATTTTGCGCCTCTTTGACTATCTGATATATCTCATTTTGCTTTGAATTTGTAAATTTTTGCTCCTTACTAAAGCTAAAACCATCTCTAAATTCAACTGTTCTAGTACGATCTGAGCAATACCGATGATATTTTACCCCAGCATCTACTAAAAGCAGATCGCTATCTTTTATACACTCATCTAGTGGAAGAGCATGTGCTTTGGCTGCATTTGCATTTATTGCAGTAATTGGATCAAAGCTAAGACCTAAATTTCCACCATCTCTTAAGATATTTCCAGCATTAAAGTTAATTAACTTCTCGCTCATTCCAGCCATTATCACTCCAGCAAGCTCATCAAATTTACTAGCTCCAAGCTGCGCTGCATAGCGTAAAATCTCAATCTCATCACTACGTTTTATCTGTCGTTTTAACTTTGAGAATTCATTCTTTGCCTTGAAATTTATATGCAAATCACGACTTAACTGGCTAAATTCAAAATAGCTAAAATCACTTGGATTAAACATTAACTCCTTAATGCCAAAGCGGCGCAAAAGCAGCCTTGCATCTTTTATTACATCCTTTGATTCGATCACTTCGCAATTTTGCGCTACAGCCCTAGCCTCGATAGCATAGCGAGAATCGGTAATAAAAAACCCCCTCTGACCAAATTTGATAAAAATTTCATTATCGCAACTATAGCCGCACTCAAAATATACTGCGTTTTCGTTTTTTAAGATATAATTATGCATCATTTGATGCTGCATCCATTCGCTTAATTTGTTCAAAAATTTGAAGCATTCCAATCATAGCTAGATGATAACCAATTGGCCCAAATCCAGCGATATGTCCTGAACATACTGGCGCTATTAAGCTTTTATGGCGGAACTCTTCTCTTTGATAAATATTGCTAATATGTACCTCAAGTACAGGCAAACCAACTGAAGCAATAGCATCCCTAATAGCAATTGAAGTGTGAGTGTAGGCCGCTGGATTTATTATAATTCCATCAAATTCGCCTAAGCATTCTTGAATTTTATCTACGATTTCACCCTCAAAATTACTTTGAAAAAACTCAATCCCAACTCCAGCTTGATCAGCTACAGCTTTCATCTGCTCATGAATATTTTCCATCGTCATAACACCATAAATTTTGCGCTCACGCTTTCCAAGCATATTAATATTTGGCCCTTGGATTACCATAATTTTCATATTTTTCTCCAATAAAAAATTACATAGCAATTATTTTACAAAATATTGGCTAAATTTTGGCTATAATGTACGCTTTTTAAGGAAAAAATATGAAAATATTAAAAGCTAAATTTATAATTTTATGTAATGAGAGCTTTGATGTGGTTCAAAATGGGGCAATTGCCTTTGATAAAACCATACATAAAATTGGCAAATTTGATGAGTTAATAGCTAGATTTAGTGATGCTGAGATTTTAGATTTTAGCGATGATATTGCTATGCCTGCTCTTATAAACTCACATATTCATCTTGAGTTTAGTGCTAATAAAACTACACTTGAATATGGTGATTTTTTACGCTGGTTAAAGAGCATTATCGCTAATAGTAACACCCTAACAAATAATGATAAAAATAGTGCTATAAAAAGCGCTATTGCAACACAGCTAGATGCAGGTGTTAGTACAATTGGAGAGATTTCTAGCTATGGTATTGATGCGCTACACTGCGCTAATTCACCTATTAGGACAGTATATTTTAGTGAAATTTTAGGATCAAATCCTGCTTTAATAGAACAACAATGGAATGGATTTTTAAAACGTTTTAATGTTGCAAATGAGCTAAAAAGCGATCTATTTATACCAGCTATTAGCGTACATTCACCTTATTCTACCCATATAGAATTAAGCAAAAAAGCATTAAAATTGGCTAAAGATAATGGCATGATAGTTGCTACGCATTTTATGGAGAGCATACATGAAAAAATTTGGCTTGAGAATAGCAGCGGTGAATTTGGTGAATTTTTTAAAGGTTTTGATAAAAATGCTACGCCATTTTATACGCCAAAATCTTTTATAGAGCTTTTTGCTGATATTCAAACTCTATTTATTCACTCTATTTTTGCCGATAATTATATAAATTTAATGGATAAAAATCTCCATTCAATCATAAGCTGCCCAGTCTCAAACCGTCTATTAAGTTCAAAATTTAATCTACAAAATGCCTTAAACAATAACATAAACATAGCCTTTGCCACAGATGGTTTAAGCTCAAATATAAGCTTAAATATCTGGGATGAGCTGCGTGCTGGCCTAATGGCTCATAGTGATATAGAACTTAGCAAATTTGCCACATTTGCACTAAAATCAGTTACTACCAATCCGGCTAAAGCTTTGGGCTTAAACCTAGGTGAGTTAAAAACTGGAAATATCGCTGATATCGCAGTTTTTAATGGGTTTGAATTAAGCGATATAAGTCAGCTTTGTATCGAGCTTATACTACATACTAAAAGCGCTAAAGCGCTATACATAAAAGGAGAAAAATGCAACTATTAAAAAGTATATTTGCCTTTATTAAAGGTATATTTAAATTTATTAATGAGTATTTTAAAAGTATGATTTTTGTACTAATTGTTCTATTTATTATAGCTAGTAGCGGCGAAAAAAATAGTGCAAATTTAATAGAAATTAGCCTTGAAGGGGCTATTATGGATGAAAGAGAGCTTTTAACTCAAATAGACTTAGCCAAAGATCCAAATATAAAAGGTGTGTTAATAAATATTGATAGCCCAGGTGGAGAGATGAGTGCAAGTGTAGCTATAAGTGATGCTATAAAAGAGCTATCCACACTAAAACCAGTTATTGCCTATGCTAGTGGAACGATGGCTAGTGGAAGCTACTATGCTGGTATTGGAGCAGATAAAATTTATGCTAATCGTGCTAGTTTTATTGGCTCAATAGGCGTGATAATGCAGACTCCAAATACCGAAGAACTAGCCAAAAAAATTGGAATCTCAACTCAAGTAGTAAAGGCTGGAGAATTTAAAGAGGCTGGCACATTCACACGCAGCTGGAATAGCGATGAGAGAGCAGCCTTACAAGGCTTAGTAGATAAGAGCTACGAATTATTTACCAGTGATGTGGCAAATGCCCGTGGGCTGGATTTAAACTCAAGCAAACAATGGGCAAATGCTAGAGTTTTTTTGGCTCAGCAAGCACTAAATTTAGGACTAATAGATGGTATAATGAGTATAAATAGCGCTAAAAAAGAGCTAGAGATACTAAGCGGCGTAGCTACTCCTATATGGTATGAAGCTCCAATGGTACAAAAATTTATAAATAACATCGCCAAACAAAGCGCAAATTTAATAATCACAACTTTAAGCCAAAGGAGCATATTGTGGCAGTGGTAGAATCTGTAAATATTGGTATTATCAGGGATTATGGTGATTTTCGTAGTGCTATGGATAAGCACTCAGTAAGTAGCATTGAGATTGATTTTACAGGTATAGTAGGCGATATGCTAAGCGATATAATCCATCATGGCGGTGAATTTAAAGCTGTCTTTGCTAATGCAGTAAGTAATTATGCAGCTTTTAATAAGTTTGCTAGTAGAGAGCTTAAATTTGGACAGATGGGAGAGAATCTAAGCATCACTATATTAGATGAGAAAAGTGTGTGTATAGGCGATATTCACCAAATCGGTAATGCACTTTTACAGGTGAGCGAACCTAGAAAACCTTGCGTAAAACTAAGTAAAATTATAGCTAGAGGAATGACTAAATTTATATTTGAAAATGGGCTAAGTGGATGGTATTATCAAGTTTTAGAACCAGGAACGGTATGTCCAGGCGATAGCGTAAAAGTAGTTCATAAAGATACAAATCAACTAAGTGTCATGGAGTTAAATATGCTATTTTTTGCCCCAAAAGATAATATAAATCTACTACAAAAGCTAGAACGAGTACATATACGAGATGAGTGGCGTGATAGTATTACAGCTAGACTAAAAGGGATTTATGATAATTCTTATATGGATAAACTCTAAGAAATACTATTTAAAAAATTATTATACCTAGATAATAAACCCTCGCAATGGCTAAGCATTGCGAGTAAATTTAAGCTATTAAAGATTTAAATTTAAGCTACTGTAGTAGTCTTAATATATTTTGTTGTACAGCATTTGCCTGACTCATAGCGTAGCTTCCACTTTGGGCTAGTATGT